>NZ_PGVC01000079.1:0-36721 GCF_002860225.1 Bacillus sp. V33-4 | reverse complement strand
CTGTTTTGTGGCAGAACGGAACCCTCAAAGCCGAGTTTTCATAGAACTTTTTACACTACCATTTTAAAAATAATAACAGTATTATTAGTAAGTTCACCATTGCATTCTTTCCGGTGAAAAAAGCTGGATTGATAGGCCTGATTGGAATCGTTTTATACTTTCTTACTGGCCGCCATTGTTGTCAGTAGAACAGCGACCAGAATAATTAACCCCTGAATAACCATCTGTGGGTAAGAGGCCACACCTGTCAAGTTTAATATATTGCGGATGATCTCGATTAAAAAGGCTCCCAAAACAGCATTTAAAGCAAAGCCCTTCCCTCCGATTAGTGACGCTCCCCCGACTACCACAGCTGCAATAGCATCAAGCTCATACCCCTGTCCATATAAGGCACTGCCGGTACTTAATCTAGCAGTTGTCATCAAGCCACCCAATCCTGCCAAAGCTCCACTAATCACATATGCGATAATAATGTCACGATTGATTGGTGCACCGGCCAACCGTGCAGCCTCAGAATTTCCGCCGACTGCATAGAGTCTTCTGCCAAATGTCGTCATTCTCAGCATGAAGATAGCAATTCCAAGTGTTAAAAAGAGAATGATGATTGGAGTGTAAATTCCACCAACAACCGTCTTGCCTGCCAAAATTGCCAAAAACGTGTTATCTTCAATCGTAACCAAGGAACCTACCTGAAAAATATAAGCTAGGCCTCGATAGATTGTTAACGTTGCAAGCGTCACAACAAAAGGAGTTATTTTGCCATAGGTTACGGCAAGCCCATTTCCTAATCCCGCAACTGCCATCAGTATCATAACCAAAATGATGGTTAAAACAGGGTTCATTCCCATTCCTAAAAACGACGCTGATAATACACTTGCAAGAGCCGCTACAGACCCAACCGAAAGATCAATACCCCCGGTTATGACAACCAGCAATTGCCCTAAAGCCAAGACTGCGATAACGGAATTTTGCAGAAGGATATTGCTCATATTGTCGAACGTTAAGAACTTATCTGATAAAAATGAACAAAAAACGACAAGTATACACAGAAAGATAAATAAGTAATTTTTTGTAAGTAATTTCAGAAAGGATAATTTTGCACCAAAGCCCTGCATATTTAACATCTCTTGGTTAGCTTTCAACCCACTCACCTCTTATAACATATATTGGATTACTTTTTCTTCGGAAGACTCTTCGTGCGAAACTTCTTTTACTATTTTCCCACCTGCCATAACTAGAACTCGATCACACATCAACACTTCAGGAAGCTCAGAAGAAATAACGATAACAGAACCTCCATCCTTTACAAATTCATTGATCAGGTGATAAATTTCGGCTTTTGCTCCCACATCAATTCCCCGTGTCGGTTCATCAAATATTAAGACCTTTGCATTCTTATATAACCAACGGGCAATGATCAACTTTTGTTGGTTGCCTCCACTTAAGGTTCCTGTTTCTTGGGATAAACCACTTACACGAACTTGAAGCTTTCTTATTAATCCTTTACCATCTTCCTGTTCTTTTCGCTTATTTACTACACCGAGTCTGGACAATTTGTCTAATCCGGAAATCGTCATGTTCTCCAATGCAGACATTCCTAAAATTAATCCCTGATGTTTTCTGTCTTCTGGTAATAAAGCGATTCCTTGTCTAATGGCGTCGCGGGGAGAGCCCACTGATAAACTCTTTCCATCCAACTGCATCTCTGCATTACATGGATCTGCTCCAAAAATAGCTCTTACTAATTCGGTCCTGCCACTCCCCACGAGACCTGCTATCCCAAGCACCTCACCTTTGTACAAATCAAAGCTAATATTTTGCAGTAAATTTGGTGTGCTTAAACCGTTAACTGATAACACCTTTGTTTCGTTGTCAGTTATCGATCCTAAGCGCATATTTGAAAGCTCGCGACCCACCATTAATTTAATTAATTCATCGCGGGTCAAATCTTTTGTATTTTTTGTTGCCACATGTTGACCGTCCTTTAAAACAGAGACACGATCGGAAATTCTGAAAACCTCTGGTAGTTTGTGAGATATGTAAACGATCCCCAAACCTTCACTCCGCAATTTATTTACTAACTCTATTAATCTTTCCACATCCTGCGGAGCTAATGGTGCAGTTGGTTCATCGAGAATAACAATTCTTGTCTTTCTATGGAGAGCCTTGGCAATTTCAACTATTTGTTGCTTGGCGATTCCCAGAGTGTCTACCACTGTATCTACGTCCAAATCGAAACCCATATTTTTTAAAACACGTTCAGCCTCGCACTTCATCTTCCTCCAATCCACAACCCCCTTGAATTTCTGAGGATAGTCCCCTATGAAAATATTTTCGGCGACTGTTAATTCAGGAACTAAACTTAACTCCTGGTGTATAATTGCGATTCCAAGTTTTTGAGCTACATCCGGTCTATTGATTTCAACTGACTTACCTTCAAAAAAAATCTCACCTTCATCTGGAGTATATATTCCAGATAAAATTTTCATCATGGTGGATTTTCCTGCTCCATTTTCTCCACAGAGTGCATGAATTTCCCCTGCTCGAATTGTAAAATTAACTTTACTAAGGGCTTTCACACCCGGAAAGTTCTTTCCTATCCCCCGCATTTCTAACATCACTTCTTGATTCATCTTGGTTCCCCTCCTGACTACCTTATTTATTTTTTTAAATTTATAAGGAGGAACTTTCTTTTCCTCTATCATTCGCCCCCTTCATCGCTTATGAGCGACTATTTATTGTCCAACGGCAGAAAGGATCTTGGAAATAGCAGTTTTTTTAAATGCGCTTTCAATCAAAACCAAAATGAGAGGTAAACATTAACCCAAACATCCATAGTCATATTTCTCAAGCTTTTTCAAACACTTACTTAATTAATTGTTTTAATTAACTATCTAAATTATAATGGGTACGTTTTTTACCCAGATGAAATATTTTGACCTTTTAGGTTCAACATTTTTGCTAAAAATATTAATATTTTGCACAAAGCACATGTAATTAAAATGCGAAATTGGTTTATTCTAACTGATTTAAATAAAAAATGCCGATTGAAGCGGAACCAGTTTTGGTCACACTTACATTCGGCGAAGAACGTAATCATTCAAAATCAATTTTCAGCTATTTATCAAATAACTTAACAAAGTCGCCCCTATATTCAGTGGGGGTTTTTCCTTCCATTCGTTTAAACGTGGTAGTGAAATAGCTTGCATTTGCGAACCCTGTATTATTGGCAATTACTTCAATCGGGAAAGAGGTCATTTTCAGCAGCCTTTTAACTTGATTTAATCTGTACTTTTTCAGGTACTCAATGAATGAAATCTTCATTTCAGCTTTAAATAAACGACTAAAATAACAGTCACTGAGATAAACATGATGAGCAACCTCATGCAGAGTGAGTTCATCTTGGTACTTGTTGTGAATAAATTCCAAAGCGTGTTTGACCGGTTGTTTTGCAGCATCAACTGATTCGCTTTCTTTGCTCGCATCAGTCGAATGTTGAAACAGATCTGGAATTTGAAGCCTATCGACGATACTGAGAAGCTTTACTTTGGAAAGAGGTTTGATCAGGTATCCAGAAAAACCTGCGTTGATCGAAGACTCAACCATTTCAAACATTGTTAGTTGTGAAAGGACAATGACAGAAACTTTTGGAGATATTTTTATAAATTCTTTACCGAGTTGAATTCCATCAACATCCGGCAGTGATAAATCCATAATGACCAAACTCGGCTTTTTTTGCTGAAAAATACTTAATGCAGATTTTCCAGAATCAGATTCGTAAATTGACAGATGGTTATATTGGCTTTCTTTAAAAATTAATTTAATTTCTTGCCGAATTATTTTCTCATAGTCCAATATCAACAACCCTGCCATGTACATCACCCCTTCAGGACTAGTTATCCCATGCGTTTAGGTAGAAAGTAGATGTAATTGATCTATTGTAGTTTTCATTGTCGGTATTTCTGTTAAAATTTTATATATTCTTGGTCGTTTATAACTGGATAAGTGGTTTTTACAGTAGTAGTCTAATTCCTGGACGGTAAGTGTTAAATCACTTGGAACGATATAGGCGATAATGATCTGCCCACAATGTTGATCCTGTTCTCCCACCAGAGCGTCAGCTACCTTAGGGTTATTAAGCAATACTTCTTCGATCTCGTCAGGAAACACCTTTTCCCCTTCAGAAATCACCATATTATCTACCCGGCCAACAATAAACAAGTGCTCATCTTCATCTATGTAACCAAGATCTCCGGTAAAAAACCAATTGTCCTGAATTGCGTTTTCTAACCAGTCCGGCTCTTTCCAATACCCACTAAAAGCCTCAATAGACTCAATATGGACGATAATTTCTCCCACTTCTCCTCTTTTAACTAAATCTTCTGGTGTAGAAAGATTAACCTTGCTGGGATGGACTACCCTAATCTTCTGATGAGTACCAGGTTTCCCAACGCAGCCTGTTCTGTCTTCAAGTACAGAACAAGTGGCAATTGTGAAAATTTCTGTGCACCCATAATAATTAATAAAAGACTCTGGTTTTAATAACTGGATGCAATTATTTATAAGATCCTCCGACATTCGCGCGCCACCATAGGAGATTTTCTTTAGTGAGGATAAATCGTAATCTTTGATGTTTGGGTCATTTAAGAGCTCGTAGTATTTAGTCGGATTCATAAATAAACAAGTGACTTTTTCTTTAGAAATTAAATTAAGTAAGTCCATGGAATCAAAAAATGGGGGTGGAATGATATATGTTCCATTTAAAAAAATCATCGCAAGAATCATTCGAATTCCCCTAATATGGCAAATCGGCATAACACCCAAGGTTGTCTCGAAAGGTTTATATCTATTTTGATTTATGAAGGTTATCGTCGATGAATATTCGTTTTTATGTGAGCGTGGGACCCCTTTCGGAACCCCGTTAGTTCCCGAGGTGTATAATATCATTGCTATTTCATGATCATCAGATGTTGTAGTCTCAAAATCAGCTGCTCCCCGCAGGATCAATTCCTGAAAGCTAATATCACCGCCCAATGGTGAAATGCTTACGAAAATGGGCCTGCTGCTCAATTTAATTTTGTCCATATAATCGAAGCTATCGTAATCGCAAAAAATAATTTTCGGCTCGATATCATTGATACAGTATTGAACTTCGTTTATTGATAGGTTGTAATTAAGCGGGACGAAAATCGCTCCTAATTTTTGAACGGCAAAAAAAATTAGAACAGATTCAACTTGGTTTTGAAGCAGAACCATTACACGTTCTCCTTTTCGGATCCCGAGCTTTTGCATGGAAGATGCAAGTTTGTTTACTTCTAAATTCAATCTTGAAAATTTATAATGGGATTCTCCTGCAATTAAAGCAATTTTATCCGGGTGCTTACTTATGGCGATATCGAGAACTGTACCTAGATTCAGTTTTATCAACCCCAATTTGTTAACTTTTTATAATAGAAGTAATTTATTCGACATTAATATGCGACTTATAGTAAGCGCTCCCAAATTAAAATGCAGTGTGAAATGTCACAGGGCAGATAAATACCTTTTCGGAAAGTAGCTACTCATATTCAAATAGAAAAACAGCCAGGAAAAGGAATCTTCCTTCTCCTGGCTGTCTTTGTTCAGATATTATGAAGCTTGCTCAATTGGCTCCATTTCTTCCATTGGGTTGAATTGACCTTCCCATTTAGAAATGACAATTGCCGCAAGAGAGTTTCCTACCACGTTTACAGCTGTTCGTCCCATATCGAGAATTCGGTCGATTCCGGCGATAAATGCTAAACCTTCAACAGGTAAGCCAACAGTTCCTAATGTGGCTAACAGAACGACGAATGATACTCCCGGAACGCCGGCAATTCCTTTCGAAGTTACCATCAGGACAAGCATTAACGAAATCTGCTCGCCGATACTCATATCGATTCCATACATTTGGGCGATAAAGATGGCAGCAAGTGCTTGATACAGCGTTGAACCATCGAGATTAAAGGAGTAGCCAGTCGGAATTACGAAAGAAGTAATATGCTTCGGACATCCGGCTTTCTCCATTTTATCCATAATCCTTGGCAATACCGTTTCTGAGCTTGCCGTCGAGAAAGCCAATATTAACTCGTCTTTCAATATTTTAATCAATTTAAAGATACTGAATCCTGCCAGTTTCGCAACTACTCCCAAAACTACTATCACAAAGAAAATCATCGTTCCAAATACAGTAAGCACCAATTTCCCAAGCGGGATTAGCGATGTAATCCCAAACTTTGAAACAGTTACCCCTATGAGTGCGAAAACACCAAACGGAGCGAATCTCATGATTTGATTTGTTGCATAAAACATGGCGTCCGCAGTTCCCTGGAAGAAGGCAATCACCGGTTTTCCCTTTTCACCGATTGCAGAAATCCCCAGACCGAATATAAGCGCAAAGAAAATGATAGCAAGCATGTCACCCTCTGCAATGGCCGCAATTGGATTGGTTGGTACAATTTCTACCAATGTATTTACAAGCGATTTAGTTTCCTGAGTTTCAGCTGTGTCGACATAACTGGCAATATCGGTTTTATCGAGCTGGCTCATATTTACACCAGCACCAGGCTGGAATATATTTGCTGCAGCAATCCCCACAATGATCGCGATGGTCGTGATGATTTCAAAATATAATATTGTTTTACCGCCAATTTTACCCAGTTGTTTAATATCGCCTACACCTGCTACGGCAACAATGATACTTGCGATCACAATAGGCACGACAATCATTTTAATTAAACGGAGAAATATGTCTCCAATAGGCGTTAAATACGACGCAATTTCCGGACTTCCGTAAAACAAAGCCCCTACAATAATTCCGAGAATTAAGCCGATAAAAATTTGGCCGGCTAAACTAATCTTTTTCATCTAACATCCTCACCTTCTGTAATTTTCTATGCTGTAAAAGCAATAATCTCGGTGAGGGAAACACGATGGCTGCCCTGCTTCTACAAAAAAAAACACAGTTGGGAGTGTCTTTTTTAACAGAAACAATTTTCATGCTGTTCCCTCTAAGACGCTGACGAGGTTAGCTGTCGGGTTAGGACTTGGAAACAAAATGCCCTTTCACTCATGAATTCACCCCAAGCGGCAAAGCCGCTGAATTGGTTCCCCCGTTCTTCAATTAAGATTAAGCGTAAATAATATTAAAATAATATCTTAAAATTATTAAAATGTAAATATATTGCCCTTAACTTGTTTTTGGTAGATATCTCATCTCAAGAAAACACTGAAAATTCACACAAAATTATAGTATAAAGAAATGATCATTTATTTAGAGAAGTATTTCCATTTATTATTATGGAATAACGTTGTGTGGTTCCTATGATCTACCTGATATTCCTATCAAAACAAAAAAAGGCATCCCTATTTAATAGGAACACCATTCAGAGCAGTTGAAAGTATTTTTTCTATTTCATCTGATGGCAGAGGTCTGCTATAAAAATAGCCTTGGCCAATTTTGCAGTCATTTTGTTCCAAAAAGGCGACTTGTTCTTGATTCTCAATACCTTCGGCAATGACTGTGAAATTCAGATTATGTCCCATATCAATCATTGTTTTGACCATTGCTCCCTGATTGCTATGATTGATAATATCATCTACGAAAGACTTATCGATTTTAATGCCATCGATAGGGAGATGCTTTAAATAGCTCAAGGAAGAATAACCTGTTCCAAAATCATCAATAGATATTTTTATGCCCAGATCTTTTAATTGGTTCAGGATGTTTTCAGACCTGTCGATATTCTGCATAATGCTTTCGGTAATTTCAAGTTCCAGGTAGCGGGGATCCAGCCCGGTTTCATTTAGGACTTTCTTGACTAATTCGACAAAGTCATCGTCTTGAAGCTGGCGGACTGAAATATTCACGGCGATCGGAATTGCTTTATAGCCTTGCTGTTGCCACATTTTGTTCTGTTCACAGGCCTTTCTTAAAACCCATTTTCCGAACGGAACGATAAGCCCTGTCTCTTCAGCGAGCGGGATAAATTCGTCTGGGGAAATAAAGCCATGATCTGAATGCTGCCAGCGAATAAGCGATTCTACGCCGACAATTTTCCCCGTTTTTAATTCTACCTGTGGCTGATAATAAAGCACTAATTGTTCCTGTTCCAGAGCTTTTCTTAAACCATTCTCCAATTCCAGCTTTCGGGAGGAAAGCAAATGCAGTTGGTCAGTATAAAATTGAAAATTATTTTTCCCGCGTTCTTTTGCCAGGTACATGGCCGTATCAGCGTTTTTGAGCAATGTTTCCTCATCTTCTCCATCAACTGGATAGATGCTGATTCCGATACTGGTTGTAACAAAAATCTCTTGAGAATTAATTTCGAATGAATGAGAAAATTCGTCGAGCATCCGCTGAGCAACATTCACGGCTTTTTCCTTATCTGTATCTTCCAATAAAATAATAAACTCATCCCCGCCCTGGCGTGAAACCACTCCATCATTTTGAACAGCCAACCCGAGACGTTTCGCTACGAGTTTTAATAAAAGATCTCCAACCGCATGTCCCTTTGTATCGTTAATGATCTTAAACCGATCCAAATCCAGAAATAAAACCGCCAGCATTTGGTTTTTTCGTTCATTTAACACTTCATTTAAATGTTTCTTGAACATATTGCGGTTTGGCAAGCCTGTTAAGCCGTCATAATAAGCCATATATTGGATTGTTTTTTCTGCTTGCTTGCGCTGGGAAATATCCCTGCCGACGATCTGTTTTGCCGTTCGTCCTTCATAAAAAATCGGCATCGCTGTTATCTCAACATCAATTCTCTTGTCATCAAGACGGCGTGCTTGAAATTCAAACGTCATTTTTTCATCAAAATTTTCATCAAGGGTCAGCTCACGATGTTTAATTTGCTCAAGAATCGCAGGAGCAACAAGCTTCCAGATCGGCTGGCCAATTAATTCCTGCTGACTCGCAGCGCCAAACAGCTTGCTGCCCGCTTCATTGATATAATCTATTTGCCCCCTGCTATAGACGGCAATGATATCCGGCGACATTTCTACTAAACTTCGATAGCGATCTTCACTTTCTTTACGGTCGGTAATATCAAACAAGACGCTATTAAAATCTGATAAATTCCCATTTTCATCAACCGTTGGTATACCCCGATCCTGAATCCAGCGCACTTCACCATCAGAGCGTATAATCCGGTATACATTCGTGATTGGTTCCCCACGCAGAAAGCTCTGTTCTCTTTCGGCTAATATGTTTACATCCTCCGGGTGTATAACTCTTTTCCAGAGGGTATGATCCTGATAAAACTCGTCTAACGAATATCCGTATAATTTTTCAATCCCTGGAGTGATCAATAAAATGTCGGATTTTAAATCGTGTGACCATATGGCAACATCCAATGTATCGAAGATATTATTTAATCTCTGTCTATTTTTCTGCAATTCTTCCGCTGTCTCATCTGTTTCCTTGAACATGAAAGAAATCATTATTACGATTACTGAAATAATGGCCAAATCAATTATGTACTCCGAGACACCATTGGATACAAATAGAAGTGCACCTATTTCATGTAGAATTACAGCTAAAATGAAAAATCCCACAGCAATCATCACTCTATGTTTATGTAAATTCCCCATACTTTTCTTCCCCTTTGAAGTGATAGTAGACTATGAAGATTCATCGGTATTTCTCCGACTGTTTTTTAAACATATCAAAAAAGTAGATACACGACAATGCAGTATTTTCGGAAGGGGGAAAATATTTTCTTATAGCTCGTCATTCGGTTTTGGCGCTCATTACAACGGTTAGTAAACGACCTCCCTTTTCCGGAAAAGGGAGGCCATTATACTTTTCCATATTCATCTGCCGCTTCGCACAAAAAGCAATTTATACAGCTGAATGACGACTAAAGGCATTAACGATAAACCATATATGGAGAGAAGCTGCGCCCTGTTCAAAACAGCTACTTCAAATACATCCATAAGCGGTTCGAGCAATAGCACGAGATGCAATAATATGATGCCAAGGATGACAGCGTACCAGATGTATTTATTTGAAAATAATCCGATTTTAAAAATCGATTCCTTTGCTCTGGCGTTAAAGCTATGAAGTAATCTTGACAGGCATAAAGTGGCGAAAGCCATTGTACTGGCAATTGCAGTATCCCCGGTTGATAACCCGATATGAAAGGCAATAAGGGTTGCTGCCGCGATCAGGAGACCTTCAATGGTGACCCTTATGGCAAAAGCTTTGTTTAGCAACGGTGTACGTATGTCCCTTGGTTTTTCTTTCATCAGTTTTTCATTGTGCGGCTCCAACCCGATCGCGATCGCCGGCAGGCTATCCGTCAGCAAGTTGATGAATAAAAGGTGAACCGGGGCAAAAGGTACGGGCAATGCACCCAATGATGCGTACAGAACCGAAAGAATTGCTCCAGTATTCCCTGACAGCAGGAACCTGATCGCATTCTTAATGTTTTCATATATGCTTCGCCCGTTGGAAATCGCTTTGACGATCGTCGAGAAGTTATCGTCTGTTAAAACCATTGATGAAGCATCTTTCGCAACCTCTGTCCCGGTGATTCCCATCGCAATTCCGACATCTGCCTGCTTTAAGGCCGGCGCGTCATTTACTCCATCACCCGTCATCGCTACGACGTTCCCTTTTTCCTGCCATGCCCTGACAATCCTGATTTTGTGCTCCGGAGATACTCTTGCATAAACAGATATATTTTCAACCTTGTTCCTCAGTTCTTCATCAGTTAATTTTTCAATTTCAATGCCCTCTATGGCCTCAGATTCATTCCGTAATATTCCGATTTGCCTGGCAATCACACTTGCTGTGATGCGATGATCCCCTGTGATCATGACGGGCTTGATGCCTGCTTCAATACAGTTCTTCACTGCCTCTGCCGACTCTTCCCTTGGCGGATCCATCATCGCTGTCAGGCCTACAAAAATGTAGTTTGTTTCATCTTCAAAGCTGATATCCGGGTCTTTGACGCCTTTATATGTAAACGCAAGAACCCTTAATCCATTACTTGAAAAATCCCTGTTTACTCTTTCAATTTCCCGCTTATGCTCTTCAGTAAGCTCTGTTACACCCTCTGCGGTTTCGATCTTGACTGTTCTTGTAAGCAGTACATCCAGTGCACCTTTTGTAATCATCACGGATTCACCGTTGAATTTATTGACAGTGCTCATCAGCTTTCGATCAGCATCAAACGGGATTTCACCGATTCTTGGATAATCTTCTCTAATGGCCAGTTCATCCAACCCGTATTTTTCTCCAAAATTAACGAGGGCGATTTCTGTCGGGTCCCCCATTTCCTTTTTTTCCTCGGTAATCGAATCATTGCAGAGAAGAGCCATTAACAAAAGCTTTTTTTCTAAAGGCCGGTCCAGATTCAGTTCATTTTGATCCAGCACCTGATTGTTGACAAACACCTTTTGGACAGTCATTTTGTTTTGGGTCAAAGTCCCTGTCTTATCTGAGCATATAACAGAAATGCTTCCGAGACTTTCAACAGCGTAAAGTCGCCTAATAATCGCATTTTCCCTGGCCATTCTCTGCGTACCAAACGCAAGCACGATTGTTACGATTGAGCTTAACGCTTCAGGAATCGCGGCTACAGCAAGGGAGACGGCAAACATAAATGAGTCAACAATCTCACGACCCCTAAACAAATCAAGACCAAAGATAATGATTGCAATGATAATGATGACTATGGCAAGCTTTTTTCCGAAATCATCCAAGTTCTCCTGGAGAGGAGTTTTCTTTTCCCTTGCGGTACCGAGGAGACCAGCGATTTTCCCTATTTCCGTATTCATCCCGATTCCAGTTACTAAAACAACTGCTCTTCCGTAAGTGACGAAGCTGCCTGAAAACACCATATTTTTTCTATCACCAATCGGTACGTCATCTTCATCAATCGCTTCGACAGACTTTAACGCACTGACCGATTCACCTGTAAGAGAGCTTTCATTTACCTGTAAGCTATGAGATTCAAGGATCCGTCCATCTGCACTAACATAGTCACCGGCGTCCAAAAAAAGAATGTCTCCAACGACTATTTCCCTTGAGGGAATCTCGGTTCTATGCCCTTTCCTTAAAACTTTGGCTGTTGGTGAAGCAAGAGCCTTTAAGCTTCTTAGTGATTGTTCCGCTTTAATATGCTGGACTGTACCCAGTATGGCATTAATGATAACGACGATCAGGATGACAATCGTACTTTCAAACTTCCCTAAAAAAGCAGAAATAACGGCCGCAACAAGTAGAATAATGACAAGAAAATCTTTAAACTGTTCGAAAAATACTTGGACAGCGCTTTTTCGTCTCGCTTCAGCCAGCTCATTAAAACCGTACTGCTCACGCCTTTTTTGAACATCTTCCGTATTTAAACCTTGCTCAGTAACATCTAAATCTCTCATCACTTCTTCTGTTGATTTCCTGTAAAAATCACTCATTTCGTATCTCCTCCAGACAAGCAGAAAGCTCTGAATCAGGTTTTTTTTCAAAAATTATGTAAATGTATTGAAAAAAGCAGGGTATCTATTAAAAATGATGCTTTGCTAATTGTTCCCTAAAACATGGATTCTAATATACGGTTTGCTGAAATCAAAAGCCGATTCTTCCCTCGCTCAGAACTTATGAATACAAAAATGCAAGCAAAATAGACAGAGAGCCTGGTCCCATCTCTCTGTCTCAATGTTTTTCCGCAAATATTAAGGTGCCAAGTATGTGCGCATGACTTGCTCTGCGCATTGCTCGAGAAGTTCGGCTGCGCGTTCGATCGCTTCTTGAAGCGTCATTGGAGCGTTCACAATACTATGCACACTATGGATCCCATGTTCGTACAAAGTCTCAATTCCCTTTCCAATCGAACCAGAAAGCACAAAGACAGGAATTCCATGTTTCTTTGCTTCCTCCGCAACTCCCATTGGTGTTTTACCTGAAGCAGTCTGAAAGTCAATTTGTCCTTCTCCCGTAAAGACACACACGGCCCCGGTTAATTTTTCCGCAAGCTTTGTATAATCAATGACGATATCTATTCCCCTTTTTGTTATCGCCGGGAAAAACGCTTGAAAGGCCCCACCGATGCCTCCGGCTGCACCTGCACCAGGTTTATCATGCAAACGAATTCCGGTCTTATCTTCAACTAAATCAGCCCAATGCTGCAAATTAGCATCGAGAATTTCCAGCATTTCAGCTGTTGCCCCTTTTTGCGGTCCAAACACATAGGTCGCTCCATTAGCGCCGATTAACGGGTTTTGCACATCTGTGGCAATCAAAAATTGCGCATCGGCAATGCGCGGGTCAAAGTGCTGATCGTCAATTTCGACGAGCCGGGATAGCTCACCACCACCAAAACCAATTTCAGTACCGCTAGAGTCCAGCAATCTCATTCCGAGAGCCTGCAGCATCCCAGCCCCGCCATCGTTGGTAGCGCTTCCGCCAATAGCCAGAATAAATTTGCGGCATCCATCATCGAGTGCTTGTTTAATCAACTCCCCTGTTCCAAACGTCGTTGCAGCCATGGGATTGCGTTGTTCGGAACTGATCAGGCACAATCCTGAAGCACTCGCCATTTCAATGACGCAAGTCTCTTGATGTCCGAGAATTCCGTACGCAGCTTTCACCTCTTCACCCAACGGGCCCTTTACAATAACATCTACCTTTCGTCCGTTGGTAGCTGCCACTAAACTGTCCATTGTTCCTTCTCCACCATCGGCTGCCGGTACTAAAACCGTCTCAACGTCCGGCATTGCTTTTTTAACTCCTTTTTCAATTGCCAGTGCTGCTTCAAGTGCTGTTAAAGATCCTTTGAAAGAGTCGGGCGCAATAACCACCTTCATGCAATCTCCCACCTTGTCTATACGAGTTATATTTTTATTATAGTTTGCAGAAAGTTTCAATTCATCGGTTCATATCAACAAAAAACATTATAGAATTTGCGAATTTTTTGTCTATAATAAATAATAAACCGTTTATGATAAGGATGAACTAATATGTTAACCCAGGAGATGGCGAAAGAAATTGTTGAACAAACAATGATCCGCTTAAATCGGAATATTAATATTATGGATGAGACTGGAACGATTATTGCCTCAGGCAATCCAAACCGCATTAATCAAATTCACTTTGGAGCATTAGAAGTGCTGCGGAGCGGTCAACCTTTAATTATAAATGACAGCAATTTACACGAATGGAACGGGGCGCATCCCGGAATTAATCTGCCAATCCAATTTCAGAACCTTATTATTGGTGTAATTGGGATAACTGGAGATAGTAATGAGGTCAGGGAGTTTGGCGAGCTGGTGAAAATGATCACTGAAATGATGATTCATCAGTCGTTTATTGCCGCGCAACTGGAGTGGAGACAGCGTTTAAAAGAACAGGTATTTGAGGACTTGTTGAAGGATAGAGATAATATCGACACCATTAAACAAAGGCTCAATTTGCTTGGGATAGACATAGAAGCTCCCTATCAAGTCGGGTTGGTGGAACTGGGAATCAACCAGTTAAAAAATACAGAAATTATCCAGATATTCGAGGATACTTTTGTTGAAAAACAAGCACTCATTGGATTTTCAAACGCTAACCGTGTATTTATTTTAACTTCAAACATGCCAGAAACAAGGTTCATGCAAAAATTAGCGGCAGCTTCAAAGCAACTGAATTCTAAAAATATTTCTGTACGTATTGGAATTGGTTCAATTGCAAGCGATCAAACATGCATCCGCCATTCCTATCAAGAATCCCTTAATGCTCTATTACTGGGAAGCAACGAACAAATGATCACGACATATGCAGAAATTGAAATGAAGGCTCTCCTCGTTCACCTCGATGAACGGGCGAAGCGGCAATTTTCAAGCCGTGTTCTCGGCAATTTATCAGAAAAACTGATCGAAACGATCGAGCACTTTTTCGCAGCCAATCTTAATATTGGAGAATGCGCCACGAAGATGTACATTCATCGGAACTCGCTCGTTTACAGGATCAAGAAAATCAAGGAGCTTACAGGTTATAACCCGCAATTAGTAAGCGATGCGATTACATTGCAGCTTGCTGTTTGGATTGATCGAATGTCTGAAAAACAAGATTAAAGCTGTGTTTTGTTTATAAAAGTCTGTCTACACATACAAATTTTTTACAATTTCTTAACACTGGGTCAAGAAAATCATGTACTTTCTTTAATAAAATGAATATAAGCAAACTTTATTTGCCAGGGGGATAAGGATGAATATTACGATAGCAGGAGTGGGTTATGTTGGTTTGGTGACAGGTGTCTGTTTAGCTGAATTGGGCCATCAAGTCACATGTATAGATATTGAGGAAGAGAAGATTGCTATGCTCCAAGCCGGACGTTCTCCGATTTATGAGCCAGGGCTGGAAACCCTTCTGGAACAAAATCTGGGCTGCGGACGACTACAGTTCACAACGGATCCGCATTGTGCGTATGAAAAAGCTGACATCGTTTTTATTGCAGTTGGGACACCAGAACGACCGGATGGCACTGCAAATCTGGAGTACATCCAGGTGGCAGCTAAAACAATTGCTCAGTATATTACGAATGATATTATTGTCTGTACGAAAAGCACTGTTCCTGTTGGAACGAATGATCAAATCAAACAGATCATCGAGAGCATAAAGCCGCCTTATCTCCAGGTTGAAGTCGTCTCAAATCCTGAGTTTCTTCGAGAAGGCTCAGCGATCCTCGATTTCTTCCATGGAGACCGCATCGTCATTGGCACTGATCGTCCGGAAGCAGCAGCTGTTTTGGAACAAATTTATCTTCCTTTGAAAACCCCTATTATAAAAACAGATGTGAAGAGTGCGGAAATGATAAAGTACGCTTCCAATGCGTTTTTGGCTACGAAAATTAGCTTTATCAATGAAATTGCTGCAATTTGTGAAAAAGTTGGTGCAAATATCGATGAGGTCGCATACGGAATCGGTAAAGACCAGCGGATTGGTCACAATTTTCTGCAAGCAGGTATTGGATATGGCGGCTCCTGTTTTCCGAAGGATACGAAAGCCCTTGTTCAGATCGCCGGTAATGTTCAGCACCCATTTGAGTTGCTGAAATCCGTGATCGAAGTAAACAATCGCCAAATATCGCTGCCAGTAGTTCGAGCCAAGGAAATATTGGGAAGCTTAAAAGGGAAAAAGGTGTCATTGCTCGGTCTGGCGTTTAAGCCGGATACTGATGATGTCCGTGAAGCAGCCTCCTTAACGATTGTGAAGGAATTACTTGAAGAGGGTGCGATTGTGACAGCTTTTGATCCGATTGCAATACCAAATGCACAGGAAGTACTGGGAAATTCGATTGAGTATACGACGGATATTCGCCAGGCCCTGGTCGATGCAGAGGCTGCCATTATTACAACAGAGTGGGAACAAATCAAGCATGCTCCTTTAGAAATATATGAATCGTATATGAAGGAACCGGTAATCATTGATGGCAGAAATTGTTATTCCCTGAAAGAGGTTGAAAAGTACCCGATTACTTATATATCGGTCGGGAGACCAGCTGTTACACCAAAATACACGAAAAATAACAGTATTTGATGATTTTCTATCAATAGGGGGTTGGATGATGAGTCTATTACGTGCCTGTTATGACTTTGAATGTCGAATATTTCAAGAAGTAAATCGCTATTTTGACAACAAGTATTTAAATCTATTTTTCCGGACAATTACACAGATTGGCGGTGCTGCTTTTACGATTGGAACGGTGCTGATCATGATAATCTTTTCGACGAGCCAAACGAGAATAACTGCGATTGTCAGTGCGCTCGCCTTATTATTCAGTCATATACCTGTCAGTATTGTTAAGAAGCTTTATCCCAGGAAAAGGCCTTATTTAATGTTGGAAAAAACAAAGTTCCCTGCTAATCCGTTAGAAGACCATTCTTTTCCGTCCGGACATACAACAGCAATATTTTCGGTGATTATGCCGTTTGTGATTCATATACCTGTACTGGCATTCATCCTCATTCCGTTAGGTCTTTGCGTTGGCATCTCGAGAATTTATTTAGGACTTCATTATCCTTCGGATGTCATTTCCGGGATGATCCTCGGCTCATCGGTTGCAGGCTTTTGCTATGATTTATCAGGTATTTATGGAGGTTGGTCGATATGAAAATTGCCATTTTCACAGATACCTATGATCCCGATATTAATGGGGTTGCCCGGACGCTTAAGCGTTTTACCAACTATTTAAGTGATCAAAATATAACCTTTAAAATCTTTGCGCCCAAAACTCAAACCGGTGAATATGTCTCCGACCATATTCATCGTTTTAAGAGTCTCCCGTTTTTCATCTATCCCGAATGCCGTCTAGCCTTTCCAAATCTTCTGCATCTAAAGTCGGAATTAGAGCATTTCTCTCCGGATCTAATCCATGTAGCAACCCCTTTTAACATTGGCCTTTGTGGTATCTATTATGCAAAAAAATTAAATATACCACTAGTAGGCTCTTATCATACTAATTTCGATTACTACTTACAGTTCTACAACCTCGAATTTCTCTCCGCAATTGTTTGGAAATATATGAATTGGTTTCATCGGCCATTTAAAAAACTTTTCGTTCCGTCCCCTGAAACATTAAACCAGCTCAAACGCCACGGCTTCACAAATCTCGAAATTTGGGGAAGAGGTGTCGATTGCCAGCTTTTTCATCCCCATTATGATAAATTGAAAGTCCGCAAGAATTATGGAATCAAAAGAAAGTACCTTCTTACCTATGTTGGCAGGTTGGCACCCGAGAAAGATTTGCAAACACTGCTGGCAACGGCACACATATTGCCAGCCCAAATAAGTGGGCAAATTCAATGGCTGATTATCGGAGATGGTCCTTTACGTGAAGACCTTGAAAGTGAAGCGCCAGATAACATGCTCTTTACTGGATATTTAAAAGGACAGGATTTAGCTGAAGTTTATTCTGCCTCAGACCTATTTGTTTTCCCGTCTCCTACTGAAACATTTGGCAACGTCGTCCTTGAAGCTTTAGCGAGTGGAACACCTGTGGTTGGTGCCGATTCAGGCGGGGTAAAGAACATCATTCAAGAAGGGGTTACAGGGAATTTATGTACACCGGGTAACGCGCAGGAATTTGCAAACGCGATTACTCAGCTTATCAAAAATGATAGTTTGAGAACTCAAATGGGGTTTGAAGGAAGAAAATACGCTCTCACACAAAGCTGGGATACAATATTTGAACATTTACTTTGGTCTTATTCTACAGTTATTCGCGAAATCAACGAACAAAAATATGCATGATTCATTTTCGTCAAAGGAACAGGAGCAAAACCTGTTCCTTTATTGAACTTGTTGATCTCTGTTTACACATTTATATCCTTTTATAAAAACATACATAGAAAAGAGCGTGAAGGGGGTCCTTCACGCTCTTTTTTGAATGATTATTTTTTGGAGCTATAAGCTTCTTTGATTTTGTTCCAATGAAGTTTACTAGTGTTTTTAACCATATAATCTGCTCTATAAAGACCGGTACCTACGCCAACAGCAAACATTTCACTAGCTTTGATAGAGTCGACTCCTGCTTCAGCATCCTCAATGCCTATTGAATGTTGTGGTCTGGCACCAAGTTGTTCACATGCTGTTAAAAAAATTTCCGGGTCTGGTTTCGATTTGTTTATTTTTGCAGCATCCACACAATAGTCAAATACATCTTCCAGATCCAGCGCTTTTAAGACAGTAGGGGCATTTTTCGAAACAGAGGCAAGCCCAATCGGAACTCCTTCTGCTTTTATATTCGAAATCAACTCAACAATTCCCGGTAAAACATCCTCCCGTGTCAATTCTTTTAAATAAACACAGTAATTAAGATTTTTCTTTTCTGCCAACTCTTCTTTTTCCGATAAAGTGAAATCATTCTGCCGATTGACCTCTTGTAAAATTAATTCAAGCGAGTCCATCCGGCTGATCCCTTTTAGTTTCTCGTTAAAAATTTCATCTATCCTGATTCCCAGTTCTTCCGCTAGTTTCTTCCAGGCTAGAAAATGATAATGTGCTGTATCCGTAATCACCCCATCCAGGTCGAATACAACGGCATCCAGAATTGTTTTACTCACGCCTTAGTCTCCTTCTTTTCTTCGGCATTCCTAACTGTTCAATATTGCTAATAAAATTGAAGCTTGCTTAATCGCTTACGCCACTTAATCTGCAGCTAGATTTTCTTAAATGAATCGGGTGCGATGACAACTTGCATTGTCTTCTCCTACTACTAGTTCGACTTCAATTTTCTCTGATAAATGATATTCCACTCCATTTATTTCTACGATTACATCTTGCTTGGAAGGATTCGTTATCACGATTTGTTGATGGGTTAACACAATCTCTAAACGGACACCTTGCCAATATAGAGGAAAAGCAAGTTCAGACCAGTTTGCTGGCAATTTAGGATTTAACGATAAATGTTTATCATTCCATGATATATTTGCAAATCCAAAAATGGCAGTCAGCCATACGGCACCCAGGGATGCAGCGTGAATTCCCTCGTCCGAAGAATGAGGATTCGGGCCCAAATCTATTAAACAAGCTTCCTGAAAGAAACGGTAAGCCACATCAATATCGCCGCAACGTGCAGCAACAATTGCATGAATTGCTTTACTTAATGACGAATCGTGTATGGTGTGTTCCTCGTAATAGTACAGATTTTCGGTTGCAACATTGTTCTGAAACAGCTCCGGCAAAAGATATAACAGCATGATGACATCCGCTTGTTTAAGAATTTGCATTTCATTTACTTCCTGGCGGGAGTAATCCAGTAAAATCGCCTGGTTACCCTGCTTTTCCTTATACACGGACAGATCAATCTCAGGTTTGCTCAAAAATGTATCATCCTGGGGAATAATCTTGTTTTCGTTCGGCTGCGGCAAATACAGGCGGGTAAGAAACTGACGGCCCTCATCCGCAAGTAACTGATCAGAATCCCCATACTTATTCATAAAATAAAGAGCCTGTTCCACATTGTAGTGTGCCATATAATTTGTATAGGCGTTGTTATCAATATGTTCCGTATATTCATCAGGACCGATTACATCTTTTATCGAAAGTTTTCCACCATCTTCTTCTGCACGGCTAATCCAAAACCGGCACGTCTCTTTAAGTAAGGCAAGCCCTTCTTCTTTCATAAACTCTTCGTCAAAGGTAGCTTGATAGTACTGGACTACAGCATAAGCGATGTCCGCAACAATATGATGTTCCGCTAAAGCAGAAGCAACCTTTTGCCGAGTGCCGGTTCTAATATTAATGGCTGCAAACTCAGGTGTTTCTTCTTCACCTGAAAGAGCGCTTTCCCATGGGAACAAAGCCCCTTGATAACCATTTTGAGCAGCCTTTTCTTTTGCCTGTTTTAAATGCATATAACGGTACCGCAACAGTTTTTTTGCTGTCTCGGGTTTCGTAAAGAGGTGAAAAGGCGCGATAAATATTTCCGTATCCCAGAAAACATGCCCTTTATAGCCTTCTCCGGTCAATCCTTTAGCACCGACACTGAAACGTTCATCATGCGCAGGTGTCATGATTTCCAAATGATACAGGGCAAAATCCATTGCAACCTGATCAAAATCATGACTCGATGTGATCTTTACACGTTTTTCTTTCCAAAATATATTCCAATGGAGGGCTGACATGTCGAGTAAAACATCATACCCGCATGATGTGTATTTTCTTAACTCGTTTACACATGCAGCTTCAGGATCCTTCCCGGCTTCACCCTGATCAAGTGAAGTGAAAACCGTGCCGATTTTTTCAAGAACAAACGGTGTATTTAAAGTTAGCTCATGATTAATGGTTAATTGCAATTGCCTGTTTTTTGCCGCAAAAGAAAAATCGCTTTCCACTGGGAAACTACAAGATGCCGCCAGTGCAACAATATGTCCTGATTGAGTCGTTTTATAGACTCCCTGCATCACTTCTTCTTCAAATACCCGCAGCTTTTCTTCAATAAGATGCTGTTTCCCGAAGTTTGTTTGTTGTGCATTAATTCCTGTAACGATTTTTAATTTAGCCTTTCGATCTAAACTAGTTACAGTCAGTTTTGAGGCCAGCAAATGCAAATTATTTTTTGCAACAAAGCGTTGAAAAACTAAGCTGAACCGTGCACCAGCTTTGTTTTTCCATAAAACTTCACGTTTTAACTCCCCATTTACAAGATTTAATATCCGTTTATAAGAAAGAATTTCTCCATTCAATAGTGAAAATATCTCTCCGTCGATTTCAATCCGCATTCCTGCCATATCGGGTAAATTCACTAGCTCTGACGGTTCATTTTGTGAAGCTTTATTAAAGAAGCCGGCTGCATACATCCCGCGGGTTTGTTCGGCATAGTCTTCTTCGTGTGCAGCACGGACACCTAAATAGCCATTTCCTAATGCCATTAAACTGGCATATTTATTTATGTGATGGAGACTGAAGTGATTTTCATAAATGACTTGTTCTTGCTTCATAAAAATATACTCTCACCTTTTTCAGCAGATTTATAAAGCGCTTCTACTAGTTGCTGAATAAAATATCCCTGCTTTCCATCCACCAGCATCACGTCCTTGCCTAAACAACGATCAACAAAGGCTGCCATACTTTTAACCTGGCGATCTGGATCTGCGTTTTCTCTGCTAAAATGCGTAACCAGTTCTCCTTTCTCATCCGAATAAATCTGTGCAGGAAAAAGTGTAGCTCCTGCCTGATCACCTGAAAACTCGACATTCATAACAGAAGATTCCTTTATATTCAAGGCAAAGGCCGTCTCCAGTTGCATCAGAATGCCACCTTCCATTTCAATGAATGCAAAAAGAGAATCCTCTACTTCGTATTTAGCCGGATCCCATTTTCCAAACGATCCTTCACTCTTTTTTGTCCCGATTTTCTGGAACATTTTCGCCGTAACTTTTTGTACTTTTGGGAAACCCAGCACGTATAATGCAGAATCGAGCATGTGGACGCCAATATCAATTAAGGGGCCTCCACCCTGCAGTGATTTGCTTGTGAAATTCCCCCATCCTGGTATTCCAGACCGCCTTAATGCTTGTGCTTTCACATAATAAACGTCACCAAGCAGCCCATCCTTCACTTTATTTCTGAGGACAAGAGCATCTTCGGCAAAACGATGATGAAAATTATAGGCAAGAACGCATCCATTTATTTCTGCTGTTTCTTGCATTTTTTTCGCTTGATCGGCTGAAATCGCCGGGGGTTTTTCACATAAGACATGGCAGCCGTATTCCAGCGCCTGAATGACATTTTCATAATGGAAGTGGTTAGGAGTGCAGACGCTTACGATATCCGGGTTTTCTGCTTGATACATAGCAGCCGCATCAGTATAATACCGTGCTATGCCATTTCGCTCGGCAAAGCTCCTTACCCGTTCTTCGTTCCGACTGACTACAGCCACGACTTCAATATCATCGCGCGACTTATAGTAAGAAACGTGAACTTTCTCTGCTATCTGCCCTCCGCCGATAATAGCTACTTTCATCTTGGACACGGTATCCTTACCACCTTTAAACTAAACATTGCTGTAAATGTTTTAATGCTTTTAAGTATTCAGCTTCGGGATCATTTCCCCGAATCCTGCATTCGAACACTAGATAGCCATCATAACCATCGCTTTTTAATTGATTAAAATGTTTTCGGAAATCAATCGAACCACTTCCGGGTTGATAACGATGATTGTCTGCAACATGAATATGCCCAATGAGATCCCGGTTTTGGTGCAAAGCTTGCGAAAGATTATCTTCTTCGATGTTCATATGATAAAAATCTGCAATGATTTTCACATTTCGAAGGGTGTTCTCCTCAATATAACGCCGGGCGTCTGCCAGAGTGTTGATCATATGATCCTGATATCTGTTCAGTGGCTCTAAAAAAATCGTCGTTTCTGTTTCTTTTGCAATGCTATCTAAATAAACAAGCGATTCACTCACCGCTTTCCAATCACCAGCCTGGCTGCGCGGGGATGCCATTGGTGGGAGGCGGTATGTAAACATACCCCAGGCTGCAGGAACGACAATTCCTTTTCCTCCTACCTGCTTCAGTGCGGTTAAGATTTCCTTAATATCTTCCAGGCCCTTTAGGCGCCGTTCTTCTATAAAGTCACCGATCCAGCCATTATATCCGCCGCAAGCGGTTGTGACTGGCAGTCCAGTTTCAGCGATCGCTTCTTTAACTTCATCTAAATGATCAACCAGTAATTTCCCATCAATTTCAAAGCCTTCAAAACCGGCATTCTTTAAGTAGCGAAACTTTTCTTTTATATCTTCCGGGAAAAAGGGTTGATTTTGAGTACCGATTTTCATTGTCATCCTCCTTGATGAAGAAGGGAGTTTCACACCCCCTTATTCTTTCTGAACTTTTCACTGGTGTACCAACTGCTAAACTATATATCTTTTTTCTTGAAATGAATGAGCCTATTCATTTAACTGATTAAAACCGCACGCCCATTTTAATACTTAGCTCGGGGTGCCGGTCCACATACTCCATGTATGCTTCAGCACTTTCTTTAAAAGTGACGATTGGATCGATTAGATCTTCGCAATGAAGATAACCGTTCATTAACATCTCCCAGCATGTATTTTCAATGCGCTTGCGGGACCAGCGCGGGTAATCCGGATTTGGTTCACTTGCTGCCCTTGAGAATACAATCTTTGCATTATTAAAATGCGCTTCACGTCCAAAATTCAATGCATCAGCAGGGAAAGGCTTGCCAAAAGCTACGTAGGAAATGATACCTCCATAAGCAATCCCTCTTAATGAGGATTGAAGAGCGGCCGCATTTCCACTAGTTTCAATAATAGAATCTGCACCGATTTTGTTAGTCAGCTTTTTCACTTCATATCCAACATCACACGATGTCGGGTCAAAACAAGCATCTGCCCCATTACGAAGAGCGATATCACGGCGACGTTCAAGAGGGTCGACACCGACAACAATACTTGCACCAGCCTTTTTCACCAGCTGAATCGCGATTTGGCCAATCGCACCCAGTCCGACAACGACTACATAATCACCAGCACGGACATTGGCATCCCTTACGCCACTCATCGCAAACTGCGCCGGGTCATAACATACAGCATTCTGCCACTTGGCCCCCTCAGGCATTTTGCGCAACTTATAATTATCTACAGCATTGACGATAACTGTTTCCATAATCGGTCCATAAGTGCACACCGTTTCTCCAACCTGATATTCGGTCACTTCGCTGCCAGCTTCAATAATCTTGCCAACAACCATATTTCCTAATTGGAACTGTCCAAAGACAATTCCCCTTGCTGCCCCTTCTTCACGCGGCATGAACATTCTCCATTCCTCAGAAAAATCCTCATCGATAAAGGGAGTTTGTCCACGGAAATCGACAACTTCGGTACCGTGTTTTGGCGAAGCAAATTCTACTTTAATTTTTACCTCATTCTGTTTAACGGAGCGATCTTCATATTCCAGCAACGCAGCTTCTCTTGGTTGTACCGCAACTAAATTTTTCATCTGTCATAACTTCCTCTCTATTAATTTTAAAAGTTAACCTTTAACTCCGCCTTCTGTTAAATTCCCTTTAATAAAGTGCTCGGATATCGCATACATAATCACAACCGGCAAGGCTGTAACGAGCGATGCCGCCATCATCCGTCCCCATACGTAGTCCGGGGTACTGAACAATGCGTTTAAACCAATTGGTAATGTGAAATTAGCAGAATCAGATAAGAAGATCGATGCAAACAAATAATCATTCCATGCAACCATAAAGGCATAAACAAATACCGATATAATCCCGGAAATCGATAATGGTATAACAATATAAAAAATGATTTGGACACGGTTTAACCCATCAATCATGGCCGCTTCCTCCAGGTCATCCGGAATCGTATCAAAATAACTTTTCAGCATAAAAATTGCGGTTGGCAGGGTCTGGACAATCATCGTAATGATTAACGATGTTCGCGTATCATATAAACCGAGTCCAGAGATAATTTTGAATAACGGCACGACAAGCAGGATGCCCGAAAACATATAGACCGTATAAAAGCTGGCGTTAATCGTGGTTCTCCCCATAAACTTGAGCTTCGAGAGAGCGTACGCTCCAAAAATCCCGATTAATACTGATAGTCCTGCAGCGGTAAGGGCAACGGTTAAGCTATTTTTAAAATAGGACATGTAAGGAAATATTACCGGATTAAAAATATCGACATAATGCTGAAATGTCCAATCTTGAGGGAAGAACGTCGGGTTCGTAGAAACGGCTTCCTTTGAAGATTTGAAGGATGTCATCAGCATAATGAAAAATGGAAATAGGCTTACACACAAAAGACTCAATAATGTGATGTAAAATGAAGCCTTCTTTATTCCTTTGCTCTTTCTGCTGCTAGCCATTGCCATTTATATTCACCCGCTTTCTTGATGCAATAATAACAACAAACAGAATAATAAATAGAATCATAGAAATGGATGCTGCTTTGCCCAAATCGTTGAATGCAAAAGCAGTTTTATATAAATAGATACCAAGAATGTCCACTTTATTGGTAAGAAGGAACACGTCTGTGAACATATAGAACAGCCATATGGAACGTAATGTTACAACCGTGATCAAAACTGGCATAATCGCTGGCAGCGTTACGATTCTATATTTATCCCATGCAGATGCACCGTCAATTTCCGCAGCTTCGTACAAAGTCGAATCAATCGTCTGCAAGATCGCCAGAAAGGAGATGAACGCATATGGGAAATACCTCCAAATCGCAAACAACACTACAAGGAAAAAACTGCTGACCGGATTGTCAAACCAAAGTGGCGCTTTCTCAAATAAATGTAAGAGATCCCCACCAATATAGTTGACGACACCGTAGCCATTATTAAACATATACTTCCATGCAAAAACCAATGAGATGGAAGGTGTCACATAGGATAAGATAATTAAAGAACGGGCCGTTTTGCGAAACCTGAATGGACGATTAAAGAAAATAGCAACTGCCAATCCTAATACCGTACTCCCCGCCACTGCCAGGACCATATATAAAACAGTGATTCCCAGCGATTTAAAGAATTCACCATCTGTAAGGATATCAATATAGTTCTCCAAGCCAACAAAAGTTGCACTCAACCTTGGATTGATCGGTTGGTCAAAGAAGCTGATCTGAATATTGAAGATCATTGGATAAGCAACTAATAATAAGAGTAAAAAGATACTCGGAAACAGCAAGACCATTGCCAGTTTAAGATCTGTTTTCTCCCGCCGTTTTATGACTTTCATGGAACCCCCCCTGTTTAGTAATCAAAATGCAGGCTAATTCATGATCCAGAGACAGCAACAATCACTTTGTTAACAAATGAGCAATTTGATGTTCAGCAATCATTTAAACACTCTGCCCTATATCAATTGAGTTACAAAATATATCACTGGAGTGACCAATATTTTTTTGATGGAAAGGGGCATTGCCATATGGAATACCCCTTCCTTTTTATTTTTCTAAGGTTTCTTTAATTAATTTTTCTGCGTTTTTAATTTCACTATCAACATCTTTTTGTCCAACGGTTACGCTGTTGATCATCACGGGAATCGCACCTGAGCTTGTGATATCTCCCATTTTCAAGAAGCTTTTACCGTCTACTAAACCAAACACCTGGATATCCTCAAAGGATGCCGCGATTTCTGTTGATAGGTCACCAAATGCCTTAATGACTTCATTTGCCTGATATTCAGGGTTTTCAGGAACTTCTTTATTTACTGGCTGAGCTCCACCCGGGGACATTAATACCCACTCTGTTGTGTTTTCAGCCTGGGACATGAAAGTAACAAATTTCTCGGCAGCTTCTTTTTGCTGGTCTTCTAATCCAGAAGAAATTGTCAACGCAGAGACTGTTCCAAAAACAGCCTTTGTTTTCTCGGTTGGCACTGCAAAACCAATATTTTCAGCGTTTCCTTCTTCAAAAACAGAAGGAAGAATATAAGTGGAATAAACAGCCATTGGCACTGTTCCATTCATAAAAGCATCTTTAATCTCAGTTGTATCATTAGAACCAGGCATCGTGTATCCAGCCAATTCTTTATAGAAAGATAGAGATTCTTTCATCTCTGGTGTGTTTATAGACAGTTCACCTTTGCTGTCCAAAATATTTGCATTGTTTGATAAAGCAAATTGTGAGAAAGCTTGTTCAGAGAATACTCCTTCTACTGTCGGCAAGGCAATTCCATACTTTTTGTTTGCAGTATCCGTGAAAGCTTTTGCTATTTCTAAAACTTGATCCCAATTTTCTGGCTCACCAAAGTCTTTTGATGCAAGCATTTCTTTGTTGTACCAAATTCCCTGGACCCAACCGCTGATTGGAACACCGGTATAGCTTTTGCCATCTTCCGTTTTAACAAGCCTTAAAGCGCCTTCATAATATTTATCGGAACCAACTTCATCAATGATTGCCTTGACTGAATCCTGGTCAATCAATTCGTCCTTATCCATTACTTTCGCGTAGTCCTGACCCACTTCGATTACTGCCGGGAGCTTGCCGGAACTCGCCAATGTAACGATTTTGGTATTATAGCTATCTTCCTCTACTGCGACCTGTTTGATCTTAACATCCGGGTTTTCTTTTTCAAATTTCTCAACCAGTTTGTCTATTACTGCTAAACGTTCCTGCTCAACGGATGAATGCATAAATTCGATTGTCGTTTGACCATTCTCGCTTTCACCGCTGCTTCCATTGCCGCATGCAGCCAGTACCACACTCAACACCAAAATCAATACTAAGCTTAAACTTTTAAATTTCATCTTTTTTCCTCCTGACGTATTGGTTTTAACCAAAGGAACTGATACGAATCCAATTTAATATCTTCATCTGTGATTATTTCTTCTCCAGTAAGGAGATTGGTGAACCTTCCAGAAATCTCACAATCTACTATTTCATTTGTAAGATTATGAATAACAAGCAGACTTTCATTTTCTGTCTTTCTTTTAAAAGCAAAAACTTTTTCATCTAAATCCAATACTTCCATCGAAACATCCGGATTAAAGAGTGGTTCCGCTTTTCTAATTCGAATGATCTTGCTTAGCTGAGTGTATATTTTGTTTCTTAAGGAATCTGGATTCATTAATTCGGTCTCAATCTCACTTAAATCATATTTTTGCCGGTTGATAGAACGGTTCATGCCTGTCTTTGCGACACCGTCATAATCATTTCGTGAACCAAGCATACTTTGAATATAAACCGCTGGCACTCCCGGCAATGCTAACAGAATAGAATGAGCCACTAAAAATCTTTTTAAGCGAATCTCATCTTCATCAGACTTCTTATTTAAAGCATCCAAGTATGTCACATTAATCTCGTATGGACTTTCAGTTCCATCGGGATTTTTCTTATATGACACTAATGCCCCTTCTGCTTTCAAGTCCTCGATCATCTCAAGGATATCTTTCTCCGGGATGATTCCGCGAATGGGGTTAACCCCGATTCCATCATGAGAAGCAAGGAAATTAAAAAATGTTGTATCACCACCCGTTGGCCCAAGATTCTTTGCCCACTCAGTGAGAGCGCTGCCATTTCCGCGGTTGATAGAGTAAAGAACGAGCGGCGGCAGCGGAAATTGATAAACCATGTGCGCTTCATCGTGTCCGTTCCCAAAGTAAGAAATATTATCTTTATGAGGTACATTCGTTTCTGTAATTATTGCAGTACCCTGAGAAACTTCGTCGCTAATATCCCGGAAAAGCTTTATTAATTGATGTGTTTTTTCAAGATGAATACAGGTAGTTCCCGGTTCTTTCCACATAAATCCTACTGCATCAAGGCGGATATATTCCGCTCCTTGTTCGACATAATAAAGTAAAACATCGACCATCTTTAGCAAAACTTGCGGGTTCCTAAAATTCAAGTCAATCTGGTCTTCACTAAACGTAGTCCAAATATGTTTATCTGATCCATCTGCCAATGAGAATTTTGTTAGGACAGGAGTAGCTCTGGGCCTGGTCACTGCGCTCAAATCAATAGTTGGGGCCATTTCGATGAAAAAGTCTTGGTATTCCTGGTTGCCTTTTAAGTATTCCTGAAACCATTCGCTTTGTGCTGAGATGTGATTACACACATAATCAAACATCAATCTCGTTGATAATGATAAATTCTCTATATCCTCCCAGTCACCAGCTATTGGATTGACTTTCTTATAATCTATTACAGAAAAGCCATCATCTGAAGAATAAGGATAGAAAGGAAGAAGATGAACCACCTCGAAATTATTTGCCAAATGGCGGTCAAACATTTTTTTGAAAGTTGCCAGAGTAGGTTGATCTTTTTCCTGAAACTGATCAGCATATGTAATTAATACAACATCTTCCTCATCCCATTTTTGCTTTCTGTCTTTTATCTGTTTTTCTTTTGATGAATTCATTCGTTTTTCCAGACTGGTCCAGACTTTGTCAATGTCTTTATTCTCGTAAATCATAGCCAGCCTGTCTTTGATGTTCCCCATATTCTCCTCCTTTTGGAACCGCTCCCATAATTAAAGTTAATCTCTTAATATTTAATTGGAACCGCCCACGAGCAATTTTATGGTACCGCTCCCACAAATGAAATATAATATAGAAGGCGCTTTCTGTCAACACACATTATCTTTAATTTTGTGATAGTGAAATCAACTTTTTTAATCGTTCCAAAATTTTTATTGCTACAGATGAAATTCATCCATATAATGTATCCTAGATTGTCGATTTCCAAAATAACGCGCAGACAGATTAGAACTTCACTATTTTTGCAAGCGGATTCATTTAGTTGGTTAATTGATATTCAATATTGTTGATTTTTGTCCAAAATGTATTGAAAAGTTTAAGATTGAAGGATATTTAACTATTGTAGAATATACACAAATAGCTGCTTTCGAGGAGGGTGAAAATTGGTTCATACTATATACGATATCGCTCGTGTCGCAAAAGTTTCAAAGTCCACTGTATCCCGGGTGTTAAATAACCAAAGTAATATTTCTGCAGAAGCCCGGGAACGAGTATTAGACGCTATAAAGCAATTAAATTACCAGCCGAGTAAACTGGCCCGAGCCCTTTCCTCCGGTTTTGATGCTATTATGGTCGTTTCGCGACCCACAAAAACAACGGCAAACAACCCTTTTTTCTCGGAAATTATTCACACTATTTCAACAAAAGCCGAGGAAGAAAACTTTGATGTTATTTTACAAACCTCAAAGAATAGTAAAGACGAACTTGAAAAGTGCATTTCAAAAATAAAAGAGAAAATGATCAAAGGGATTATCATGTTAAGTTCTCCAGCCAATGAGGATCTTTTTATACAATTGGATGGTTATAACATTCCAATCGTTGTGATTGGTAAAATAGATGGTGAATATAAAAATATCTTTTCTGTGGACACGGACAACTATCAGGATAGTTATGATTTAACACAGTATTTAATAGATAATGGGCACCGTGATATAGCGTGTTTACATTCTCCCCTTGATTATCATGTTGCAATCGACCGGTTGGAAGGCTATAAAAACTGTTTAAGAGATAATAAATTACCACTGAGAAACGAGTGGATAATCGAAAGTGGTTACACAGTTGAAAGCGCCTATGAATCTGCTAAACGTTTATTCCTTACTAAAGAGCAACCTTCAGCCGTTTTTGCAACCGATGATTTAAAGGTCATGAGTATTTACAAAGCAGCAGCAGAAACTGGAATTTCCATTCCGGATGAGTTATCTATTGTCGGTTACAGTAATTCTGTTATTTCATCTTTTCTATCTCCATCGCTATCCAGAATTGAAATTCCATTCAAAAAACTTGGGGATGTTGGTACCCGGCTTCTCTTTGCAAAAATTAAAGAAGAGAACGACACTTTTACTAAAACAATTATTCCGACAGAAAGAATTTTTCAAGACTCCGTAGCTAAACTTTTATAATCGGCCAAAATATAAACCGCTGAAAAAAAGCGTGAAGGGGGGATTCTCACGCTCTTTTGTTTGTTGATTACGTTAAGTATGTCTTTGTCCATGCAATTGGTTAATTGTATTGTCCCCCACAAGCTTATCAACAATCATTTCACACAATTCATGCGTAATAAGCACATCGTTTAAGCTTAATGGAAGAGGTGTATCGTTTTCCAGATGATCAAAAAAGGTCTTAAGCATTGCTTCAAATCCGCGAGTGTTCAGCATAGTCTGCCAGTCATTCGTTCTAGTCCTTGTTTCATTTCTTTGCTCATGTACAACGTATTCTGATAAATTTCTTACAATCGTTTTTTTAGTTGGGCTCATCACTTCAAGCACCTCTTCGTTTACACCCGCATCCCGATTCATGATGCCGACCGCCAGTTGGTTACCTTTCGAAACTGACAGCATGATGGAAGAGAGTTGACTTCCAGCCCATTGACCCTTAACCTCCCATTTATCAGGAGCACTATTCAAGAAATATAAAAGCGTATCGACCACATGGATAAAATCATCGTATACAAAATTCTTCACTTCACCCGGTAAGTGATATCGATTTTTCTGCAGAAGGATCATATTTGCTTCTGTTGTTGAATTTGCCTGTTGGTAGAGAGGAACGAAGCGCCGATTAAATCCAACCATTAAAGGGATCTTTTTCTCTTCTGCTATTTTCACGAGCCTTTGAGTAGAGGAAAAAGAATCGGTCACTGGTTTATCAACAAATACGGGAATACCCTGCTCAAGACAAGAGAAAATAAGTTGTTCATGCGCGGAGGTGGCAGCATGAATCATCACTCCGTCTAATTTTTCCTGGAACAATGAACTAAGAGAAGTATGAGTTGAAAAACCATATTTGCTCCGTACCAATTCCAAGGTTTCCTTTTTTCGAGTATGAAAATGAAATGTATGGTTCCAGTTTTCGGCATATAGAGGAATGTAGGCTTTTCTCGCAATATCCCCAATTCCAATTACTCCTATGTTCATCTTCCTCACCCTTTTAAAATATTTTTTGTAGTTGCAAACCATCTGCCAATTGCCGACTCGCAGAAACCCGGTTACGGCTGTTTTTCAACCGTCCGCGCGATAAATGCACCAAAGATTAGCGCCCATACCGGAGCACTTATATGCAAGAAGGATACATTCGAGAGGGTAGTAACAAAGGCAGCTAATGCACTTAGACGATACCTGGTTTCAGAAAAGCCCTGCTGCAGACTGGAATGAAGAACCCCTATGAGAGCAAATCCAGCCAGCATCGATACAAATGCTTGTGGCAGCGACTGAATGAACGGAACAATCTTCCAGGCAAAAACACCAAACAATAAAGTAACGATTCCTGAAATAAAGGCAGCCATATACCGTTTTGGTCTCGGCCCGGAATCAGGACCAGCGGAAATAGCCGTCATCATCCCGGCGATGTTGGCACTTTGGCCTCCAGTAAAAGCGGCCAGGATAGAAAAGATACCACTAAAGGAGACAATTTTACGGATTGGTGGATCATAGTGTGAACTTTCCAGCGCCCCGATACCCGGTGCTGCATCATTGCTCAGGATCAGCATCGCCAGAGGAACAGCCAACGTCAGCATTCCCATCCATGTGAATTCAGGTGTCTGTATGGAAGGTAAGAAAAAAGCCATTTCCTGAACGGGCTTGGTCAGATCTTCTGTGAGGAACAGAGCAACGAAAGCTGCGGCAACTGCCACCATTACGGGCGGAAGACGTTTACTATATTTCGTACAAATAAAAAAACTGAGCAAAGCTGCTCCACCAACCAGCGGCATATCCTTGGTAGCAGGAACCAATTGAACAACATAGCCGGTGACCAGCCCTGCAAGCATTGCTGCAATCACTTCCTTTGGCACCCATTTGATGATTTTTGTAAATAGTCCCGACATGCCGATCAGAAAAATCAATAGTCCGGACATTACATATCCGCCGATCAGCTGTAAATAGGTAAAATGGGAAGTCACCGTCGCCAAAAAAGCCACCCCGGTAATCGAGTGGCCGCCGGTGATCGGAATCCTGAACAATAACGACATAACAATGCCAAAAAGGCCGCCAAAAAAATATACAGCAAACATCCAATTTACCGTTTGCTGACCTGTAAAACCACCCGAAGCGGCTGCTTGCAAAATAATGATTGCGGGTCCTGTCATGACGAGCGTGCTGGAAATGAGCCCTGAAGATATATTTTGACCTGTTATATCTTGCAAAAAATGATTTTTATTAACTTGTTTTATTAGGTCTTCTTGTCCTTCTTCACTTTTGTTTGGGATTCCCATCTGATTCACTCCTGTCTGATTAATTCAATAATTAAGACAAGAGTGAAGTTTTGTCAATCGGTTTTGATTTTTAGTTTTTGCAGAAACAATAAACAGTAGTTTTTAACCTCTTTAAAAAAGATACATCATTTCCAGTGCACTTTATAAAAATCGGAAAGAAACCTGCACCTAATTTACTTATTAATCCTTCTACATTCGTAGTGAGTTTTAATATGTTTATTGAGAAACGTTCCGAGTGAATCTGCAGTTATAAATTCTTTATAAATATTCTCAGGAACAGGATAATACCGGTAAATATTCCCATCAGGGAATTCTACTTCTACAATCTGTGTTTCAACTTCATACCCAACACTTTTCATCGCCGTTGATTGAACAGGTCACGTTTCACGTTAACCTCTCCTTAAATTTTCATTAGTATAAATAGTAATATTCCCAACAATTGATTAAACCTTCAACCGATTATCGAGCCTCTCTAAAAGAGATCTTTAAACAAAAAACCTCAAGCAAGAATATGGCTCGAGCTTTCAATGATTTATGTTGTTTAGATGCTTTATTTAACATTATCCTTTCATCATTGCACACAGACAAGTTCAGCAAAAAATATCCCTAGTCCTTAATATAATTCTTTTCCAATTTTTTCATTAACCAAAAAATGTGTTTTGTTTCTCAATTAGAGGATATAAAGCACATATAGAAGCAAAGAAGTAGCCGTTCACTTCTCCCACTTCCATGCTATTACTTCTCTGCTTCTATAACGCAGGATAGTATTCCCCAATACCCTTTTTTACTGCTGCATTTACTTGCGGCAGTTTTTTTAATTTAGACACCTAAAAACCCCCTCGTATTGCCTACTTTTTAAAAAAATAATCAAATATAGACGAATAATTTGATTTTAAAATAAACATTCGGCTACACAATTTAGTTTTAGGTTAGAAAAAAACCTAAGATTTTCTATTGATTACCACAATTTTACTAATCACGGTAGCTGGGCAGAATAATTAAGCGCAAATTCGGAGGAATTAAGCGAAAATCCCTTCGATTTAAGCGAAAAAATCAAGAATTAAGCGAAAACCGAAATTATTTAAGCGAAACCATAAACATGAAGGAGCTTCCACTCCGCTGGCGCTAATCAGAGAAACCCCTAACCATCCTCTTATCTCAGCAAAAAATCCCCGCCGATTTGAAACCGGCAAGGATTCTTTGTATTAAGCCTTAAATTTCCCAATAACGCCCTGCAATTCTTGCGCCATTTTACTCAAAGCTTCGGCGGAAGATGATACTTCCTCCATTGAAGCGTTTTGTTCTTCAGCTGAAGCAGCCACGTTCTGGGCACTATCAGAGGATTGTTCAGCAACGTATGCTACACCTTCCATCATGGAAACCATATCTTGTGAACTCAAATTTACTTCTTCCACTATAGCTGCAACCTGTTTAGATTCACTTGCCACCTGTGCTATTGCTTTTAATATGTCCTTAAACACTTCACCTGTCTGATGAACCATACTAATGCCTTCATGGACTACGGCTGTTCCATCATTCATTGATTGAACGGCTTTTTCTGCTTCTGTTTGGATTTCTTCAATGAGTTCACGAATTTGACCAGCTGCTTGGCCTGACTGTTCAGCTAACTTCCGGACTTCATCGGCAACGACAGCGAAGCCTCGTCCATGTTCACCTGCACGTGCGGCTTCAATCGCAGCGTTTAAAGCAAGGAGGTTGGTTTGATTGGCAATCTCGGTAATTAATTGGACGATCTGGCCAATTTCGCCGGACTTTTCACCAAGAGCATTTACAACTTCAGCCGATTCACTGACAGAATGCTGGACAAGATTGATTTGTTCAACAGTTTGACTAACAACTTTGTTTCCTTCATTGACTTTATCATTAGCAGCCGCCGTTAATTCTGTCACAGTTTGTAAAGATGAAGCAGTCTGCTTCATTCCCATTGAGATGTCATTGGCCGCTTGAGTGGCTCCCGAAGCACTGGAGACTTGTCTTTCTGAACCCAATGCCACCTCTTGGATCGCTGACGAAATTTGTTCTGTTGCCTTGCTCGTTTGTTCAGCACTGGCAGACAACTCTTCTGCAGTTGCTGCAACCTGTTCAGTATTGACACTTACTTGCCTGATCAATTGGCTCAAGTTCCTCTTCATTTGGTTAAAGGAGTCGGTTAAATTGCCGATCTCGTCCCGATATTTCACCTTGATGTCATCCTGTGTTAAATCGCCTGCAGCAATTTTTCCTGCCACTGCCTCCAATGATAAAATTGGTTTTGTAATCATTCTGGTAATAAATATTCCAATTACAATGGCCAGAATAAATCCAACTATGCTTAAAATAACAACTGTTGTCATCACATGGCCAACCATTTCAGAGTTTGTCTTACTTCCCTCTGTCATGAACTTTTCTTGATCTTTTACAATTTTATCTCCCAAGTCTCTTATTTCCCTGCTCAGCGGGATCAATTGTTCAGTAGCCAGTTCTTTGGCATCATCCTCATTTGTGATCATTAAGGTGATGACCTCGTTTGACTTTGCTTTAAACTCTTTATTTAAAGAGGCAAGCTTTTCTAATGCATCCTTGTCTTCTTTACGTTGGACCAGTTTGCTTGTGGCTTCGATTTTTTGATTCAGGTCACCAATAGATTCCGCTAAATTCTTTTCTGATCCATCCTCCTCAAGCAACACCCCTCGCAAACCGCCGATCTGCCGGGAAGCACTGTTTTGCATATCCTTTACATTGGATAAAATAACGGCGCGGCGATTAACTAGATCAGAGTAAGAATCGTTAATCTTTTCAATATTGTAATAAGCTATAAAACTAATAATACCAAGAAGTACCGCCACGCTCAGGAATCCACCAAGCAACTTTTTCCCAATGGTAAATTTCATTTCAAAACCCCTCATCATCAAATTTCTGTTTTTTCAAATTCTGTTTTATATTTAATTGCCTTTCAGCAATTTAGAAACACAATCCTCAAAAAAGGCATGGGAATCCCCAGGTAAGCTGGAATAGCCCATGCCTTTTACAGCGCTATTCGGCAACCTGGCGATCATAGTTCAATATTTCTGAACGACAGACCCATGGCTTTGCGCCCTCACCTTTCGATGACTTTGCCTTTATCGTTTTAAACAGGAAATTTTACCTATATTTACTATATGGTTCTATGGTAATAAAATCGGAATAAAATATCAACAGAATTCTGCAAAAATTTACAATATTTCAGGAACTCTTTTAATCTCCTATTATTAAATAACCTCACTATTTTTTAAGATTTTGTTGAAGTAGCCCTTTCCACTTTGCGTTTGTTTTCTAATTATTGAATGGCTTCAAATTCTTACGGAAGGAAGTCGCCACCCGAAACATAAAAAACTATAACCCTAGCATAAGAGGGTAAATTCCTCTCATCTAAATTTTTTTGCTTCAGGAGTCTAAATATTTGTTTCGTAATATTCAGATAATATAATATATCACTAGTGTTGCATTAATTAAATTTTAATATTAAAAAGACTCTAAATCTTCGCTAATTTT
>NZ_PGVC01000078.1:0-14728 GCF_002860225.1 Bacillus sp. V33-4 | reverse complement strand
CAGGCGAAATTTCAGGAAAGCGAGTACTTCAAGGAGAAATCAAAAGAGCGCTACAAGATAGAGTCAAAAAATAGTGAGTTGAAGCACAGACACGGGTACGATGTGGCCACATCCTCGGGTTTAATTGGCATGGAGTTGCAAGGTGCCATGGCCATATTCACCGTCAATTTAAAGAGAATCTTGAAGCAAATGAGTTAAAAATAGAGGAAAACCAGACTGAAAAACAAGAAAAAGCCGACTCTTTCTTCCAGAAATCTGGAGTAAGAGTCGGCTTTTCTTTAGAAGCTATCAAGAAGACCATAAAATCCGCAGATTTTCAGTGGCCTCCCGCCGAGCACTCTTTTTGCTTTACGAATAAACCATCATTTAATAAACAATTTTATTTTTTGAGTCCGTTCTTTATACTCGGGTATCGAAACGGAATGGTGGTTTCATATGTATTTATTGAGTTTTTTAATTTTTGTAAAGCAGATACCCGAAAAGCTAAGTCCTTCGTTTTGCCTGTTCGAAAAAAGGCTTCCTGCTTGTTAATCAACATAGAGTAACTTTCCATCTTATTCACCTTTTTATGTGATAATCAGATTTATGCTCCTCATAAAATTGTACCAAGGAGCAAGGGTATCTTTAAGGTCCGGGCACGCAATCCCTGAGCCTTGCAAATCTTCCCGAGCCGGGCTGCAATCATATTGCGCCATGCACGTAAAATAATCCAACGCTTCTTTCTTATCGCCTCAGTGACATTTCGCATTATTATCGTTAAAACAGGGGCATATTGGTCGATAATGGAAAGTATCAAGTCAAAACAAAGCAGTTGACGCCCATGTTTCCTTAGGTGTAAAATGTTTCCCATAGGAAACTTTCCTTTTGATACAGCATACATTTAATTTAGAAGAAGTCGTATTGAAGACATTTTTAGACTTTGATATTGAAGAACCGCAAAACAGCTTTATAAAAACGTGCTATTCCAGGACACCAAAGTTAGGGAGAGAAGAGATGATCGCTGAAAATATTTTATTTGCATTTGGCCTGACGTTAATGGCTGGCCTCGCCACAGGAATTGGAAGTGTTCTTGCATTTTTCACATCTACTACAAATACGAAATTTTTATCAGTGTCACTCGGTTTTTCAGCAGGGGTGATGATCTACGTATCCATGATCGAGATTTTTGTGAAAGCAAAGGATGCTCTCGTAGGGTCGCTAGGAGTTGAGTTGGGAAACTGGGTGACGGTTGCCGGTTTCTTTGGTGGAATTCTTTTAATTGCGTTGATTGACAAATTTATTCCCAAACAAGGAAACCCACACGAACTTAAGAAAGTCGAGGATATGACTAAACCAGAAAAGGCTGTAAACGGCGATCCACAGCTACTAAAAATGGGAACATTTACGGCCCTTGCCATAGCCATCCACAACTTCCCTGAAGGAATTGCTACCTTTACTTCAGCCTTACAAAATCCAGGACTTGGGATTGCGATTGCCGTCGCTATCGCGATTCATAATATTCCTGAAGGAATTGCTGTATCTGTCCCTGTTTACTTTGCAACGGGAGATAAGAAAAAAGCATTTAAGCTTTCATTCCTGTCTGGATTGTCAGAGCCAGTCGGAGCGATTGTTGCTTACTTCATTTTAATGCCCTTTCTGAACGATATCATGTTCGGGGTCATCTTCGCTGCTGTTGCTGGAATAATGGTTTTTATATCCGTTGACGAACTGTTGCCAGCCGCAAAAAAATACGATGAAGAACACTTATCCATCTATGGGCTGGTCGGCGGTATGGCCGTGATGGCAGTCAGCTTGCTGTTGTTTATTTAAAAATAATGAAAAAGCGTACATCCAAATTGGAAGTACGCTTTTTGCTTTTCATGACATAGCAACACCGCCTTCAAAATCATTCGCCAATATTAGTAGGAACTGTCGAGAACTTTTTGAGGTATCACATACTGATTCTCCTTGCATATTAGATTTTTGAAAGCTTTTTCATCTGCATATGTAAAGGGGTTCGAATAAAAGTAGTTCCTGTTTGTTTCCTAAAAGAAAAAGATCGCTTCAATTTAATTTTGACAAATTTTTTTGTCTTCTTATGTTAAATTGGTTAAAGATTCAGAAAAGTGTACAAGAAAGTCACCCTATAGGGCTTGCATTTCCACACCACCTACTTGTCTAAAAGGGAATAGACAAGCTGACCAATCCTCAAAATCAGTTTACTTTCTTACTCGTTCAGTCATAGCTATGTAAAAAATACATCTTACATATTGGTTAAACAAATGCTTGCATCATTTTACAGGTTGTATAATGATATGCAATTTTATCATCTGTAAAATAAAAATAAGATGCAGAATTTTCTGATAAAAATTTTAACTAAAAAGGAGGAATTAGATTTTATCGCGGGTTATGTCAATATTAGGGGGCGAAACGATGTCAGATATTGTGAAAATCGGGTTAATTCAAGCAACCCACGATGTAGATGGAAACGAACCGGTCGAGGTTCATAAGGAAAAAGCGATTGAAAAACACATCAAGCTGGTAAAAGAGGCTGCCAGCAATGGAGCACAAATCATTTGCTTGCAGGAGATTTTTTATGGACCGTATTTCTGCTCCGAGCAAAATACGAAATGGTATGATGCGGCCGAAGAAATCCCGAATGGACCAACGACCAGCTTATTCAGGGAGTTGGCCAGGGAACTCGCTGTCGTAATTATCCTGCCGATCTATGAGAGAGAAGGGATTGCTACTTACTATAACACAGCTGCCGTGATCGATGCAGATGGCTCTTATCTCGGAAAATATCGAAAGCAGCATATTCCCCATGTCGGGGTAGGAAATGATGGTTATGGGTTTTGGGAGAAGTTTTACTTTAAACCTGGAAACCTCGGCTATCCTGTATTCGATACTGCATTTGCAAAGGTTGGAGTATATATATGCTATGATCGACACTTCCCGGAGGGAGCGAGGTTACTTGGCTTAAATGGTGCTGAAATCGTCTTTAACCCTTCTGCTACGGTCGCAGGCCTATCCGAATATTTATGGAAGCTGGAGCAGCCGGCCCATGCGGTTGCAAACGGCTACTACTTGGGCGCAATTAACCGGGTTGGCTTTGAATCACCATGGAAAATGGGTGAATTTTATGGCCAATCCTATTTAGTCGACCCAAGAGGGAATTTTGTCGCTACCGCAAGCCGGGATAAGGATGAAGTGATCATCGGTGAGATGAATAAGAAAATCATTCGTGAAGTTCGTGACACATGGCAGTTTTATCGGGATCGCCGCCCTGAGACCTACGGAGAAATGTCAGCATTACTCCCTTAACAAAAGGGAATTTAACACCACTGGGGTCAGCCGACTGGCCCCTTGGAATGTATTCATTATTTGAAAGATTGAGAAAAGGAGGGCTTCTCATTGGCTACTGCAAAAAAGCAGCGTATTTCCTGGACCGATCTCAAACAGAATTTCCATGAAGTTGAACCAGGCCTGACCCGTCAAGAAGCGTTTGAAGAGTCGAATCGATGCCTTTATTGTTATGACGCTCCCTGCATTAAGGCGTGCCCGACCGGGATCGATATCCCAGCGTTTATTAAAAAAATCAGCTCCGGAAATTTACTGGGGTCTGCCAAGACGATCATGATTTCTAATCCAATTGGTGCAAGCTGTGCCCGGGTTTGTCCTACCGAAGAGCTTTGTGAAGGTGCTTGTGTACTAAATGATTCAACAAAGCCGATCATGATCGGTAACCTGCAGCGATATGCAACAGATTGGGCGATTCAAAATGAACAAACCCTTTTTCAACCAGGAAAACTAAACGGCAGAACAGTTGCCGTGATCGGATCGGGTCCTGCAGGATTATCTGCTGCCAGGGAGCTTGCCAGATTAGGCTATGAAGTTACGATTTTCGAAGCAGCAGAAATAGCCGGCGGATTAAATACGTTTGGCATCGTTTCCTTCCGTTTGCCACAGTCGATTTCATTCTGGGAAGTTGAACAAGTTCAAAAACTCAATGTAAAGATCAGAACAAATACGATGGTCGGAAGGGATGTTTCAGCGGAATATTTAACTGAAAATTTCGACTTTATCATCCTTGCTGCTGGAATGGCGAATGTCCCAAGCCTCAATATTGAAGGCGAAAACGCAGATGGGGTATTCGATGCAATCGAATTCGTAAAGGCAACGAAAAGCGGCCAATTATCAAAGGACTTGATCGGAAAGCGTGCAGTCGTGATTGGTGCTGGAAATACTGCCATCGACGCTGCCACATGTTCGGTCCGTCTTGGGGCTGACAATGTAAAAATCCTCTATCGTAGAACCGAAGAGGAGATGTCTGCTTATGATTTTGAGTATGAATTTGCCAAACAGGATGGCGTCGAGTTCCGCTGGTTAACCGCACCGAAACGAATCATCGCTGCTCAAAACGGGAAGGTAACCGGAATCGAGTGTATCAAAATGAAGCTTGGTGAGCCTGAGCGAGACGGACGCCGGAGCCCGGTACCGATTAGCGGCTCCGAACATGTGATTCCGGTTGATGCTGTTATTAAAGCGATCGGACAATCACGACATTTGCAGTTAATCGAATCGTTCCGCCTTCGCCATGAAAACGGCGTCGTCCAAGTCAACCAAGAAACCTTTCAAACGTCAAATCCTAAAATATTTGCTTGTGGTGACATCGTTTTTGGTAAAGGAAAAGGCGACGCCATGGTCGTAACTGCTGCCCAGCAAGGAAAAAAAGCAGCCTACTCCATTCACATGCTGCTTACTACGGCTTTTGAAACAGCTTAAGTAGCATATCAGCCAGTTATGAAAAGTTTCTCTCATTTATCGAAAATGCCTCATTTCTCAAAATAAATCATCCGAAACACGAATTAAAAAGAACACTTGGATTTCTTTTATTCCACAAAAAAGGGAGAGAAAGAGATGGCAGATTTAAGCATTAATCTCGCTGGAATTAGGTCACCCAATCCATTCTGGCTTGCCTCAGCCCCTCCAACCAATTCCGGCTATCAGGTACAAAGAGCCTTTGAAGCAGGCTGGGGAGGAGCAGTATGGAAAACATTGGGTGACCCGATATTAAATGTTACATCTCGATTCGCTGCTATCAGTTTTAATGGGCAAAAGGTAGCGGGGTTTAACAACATTGAACTAATTACGGATCGGCCGCTGGATGTCAATTTAAAAGAAATTTATGAGACTAAAAAGCGATTTCCCAATCATGCAGTTGTGGCATCGTTAATGGTTGAACCGAAGCAGGAAAAATGGCATGAAATTGTTAAGCGTGTTGAGGATGTCGGCGTTGATGGACTGGAATTAAACTTCGGTTGTCCACACGGGATGGCCGAGCGCGGGATGGGCTCTGCTTCCGGTCAAGTGCCGGAACTGGTTGAGAAGCAGACATATTGGGTTAAAGAAGCGGCTAAAACCCCGGTTATCGTGAAATTGACGCCGAATATCACGGACATCACAGCGACTGCAGAAGCCGCTGTCAACGGGGGAGCAGATGCAGTCAGTATGATCAACACGATCAATAGCCTGGCCGGTGTTGATATTGATTCATGGAATACAATACCGCATGTTGCCGGAAAAGGGGCTCATGGCGGATATTGCGGCCCTGCTGTTAAGCCAATTGCATTAAGCATGGTCGCGGAATGTGCCCGCAATCCAAGAATCAATGTCCCGATATCCGGAATTGGTGGAATCTCGAACTGGCAAAATGCCGTTGAATTTATGCTCATGGGTGCGACAGGGGTGCAAATTTGTACTGCGGCGATGCATCACGGGTTTCGGATTATTGAAGATATGGTGGAAGGACTTGATCACTACTTAAATGAGAAAGGAATTTCCTCTGTATCAGAACTGATTGGAAAAACCGTACCCAGATATTCGGACTGGGGAAATCTGGACCTTAATTACAATATCGTTGCCCAAATAAATACAGAGGTTTGCATCAATTGTAATAAGTGCCATATTGCCTGTGAAGATACATCGCATCAATGCATCGACATATTAGCGGATGCGAGTGGAAAAAGCTATTTAAAAGTACGGGAAGAAGATTGTGTCGGTTGTAACTTATGCTCGATCGTCTGTCCGGTTGACGGCGCGATTGACATGATCGAGGTTCCTCATGAACAACCGCCAATGAGTTGGAATGAGCGTCAGGCAGTCCTTAGTCTGGCTCAAAGTGTGAAGCAGTTGTAGAAAACTTGTCAGGGAGGAAATCGAATATGATAAAACTCATCAAAAACGGCATCATCGTGACAGCATCAGATACATTTCAGGCAGACATTTTAGTTGAGAATGGAAAAATATCGACAATCGGTTCAAGCTTATCCGCTCCTGGGGCTGAAATCATTGATGCGGCCGGCTGTTTCGTCTTTCCTGGCGGAATCGATCCGCACACCCACCTTGACATGCCATTTGGCGGTACGGTGACAAAAGACGATTTTGAAACAGGGACAATCGCGGCTGCCTTTGGCGGAACTACTACGATTATTGATTTTTGTTTGACGAATAAAGGGGAACCTCTAAAAAATTCGATTCAGACTTGGCATGCAAAGTCAAAACAGAAAGCAGTTATTGACTATGGTTTCCACCTCATGATTGGTGAAATTAATGAACATGTCCTGGGTGAGCTTCCGCAAGTGATAGAAGAAGAAGGAATCACATCATTTAAAGTGTTTATGGCTTATAAAAATGTTTTCCAGGCCGATGATGAAACATTATTCCGAACACTCCTGGCAGCTAAAGAACTCGGGGCCCTAGTGATGGTTCACGCTGAGAATGGTGACGTTATCGATTACTTAACAAAAAAAGCAATCGCAGAAGGAAACAGAGACCCAATCTATCATGCCTTAACACGCCCCCCTGTAGTGGAGGGAGAAGCAACAGGGCGCGCTGCCCAGCTGGCAGGACTCGCCAATTCACAGTTATATGTCGTTCACGTTTCATGTGCGGATGCGGTTGAAAGAATCGCCGAAGCCCGCAGTAAAGGCTTTGATATTTGGGGAGAAACTTGCCCGCAATATTTGGTCCTTGATCAAAGCTATTTAGAAAAGCCAAATTTTGAAGGTGCCAAATACGTTTGGTCACCGCCGTTAAGGGAGAAATGGAATCAGGACGTCCTCTGGAATGCGTTAAAAAATGGACAGCTGCAGACGCTCGGATCGGACCAGTGTTCATTCGACTTTAAAGGGCAAAAGGATTTAGGACGAAATGATTTTACAAAAATCCCGAATGGCGGCCCAACCATTGAAGACAGAATCTCGATCTTATTCTCTGAGGGCGTCAAGAAGGGACGCATTACTTTAAATCAGTTTGTTGATATTACATCCACTCGCGTCGCCAAGCTATTTGGGTTATTTCCGAAAAAAGGGACGATTGCCATTGGAACTGATGCTGATATCGTGATTTTCGATCCCAATGTGGTACGGACGATTTCTGCTGAAAGCCACCATATGGCCGTCGACTATAATGCATTTGAAGGCATGAAAGTTTACGGAGAGCCTGTTTCCGTGTTATCAAAAGGAGAATTCGTCATTCGCAACAAGCAATTTGTCGGTACGCCTGGATCCGGTCAATATTTGAAGAGGGCGAAATATTCACTGCACACTGCATTAGGGCAAACTGAAATGCAATCGATTTAACAAAATACCTTCATCAGAGTACTCCTGCCTTAATTTGTTGAAGACAAACATCCCGCTTTTATCTCCTGGTCGATATCCATCAACGCGATTCGGTTTATGAAATATGATCTGGATTTTCTGCAATTTCAACCGAAAAAAGGAGAGTTGGTATGAAAAAAAGCCACTTGAAATCACCGGATTTGTTTCCAATTCAGCAAAAAGACCGAAAAATCACTTCATTAGGTTTTTCTTTTATGTGGGTAGGGATGGTTGTCGTGCTGGCAACCTTTGCGATTGGCGGTTCTGGTGTTATGACATTGCCTTTACCGTTAGTGATCATTGCGACTGTTATTGGCTGCCTTGCGATCGGCTTATTTATTTCGTTAATCGCCGATATTGGGATTGAACACGGATTGTCATTTCCGGTTTATATGAGAGCACCATTTGGAACAATCGGCACACATATCCCTTCCGTCACACGCGGCATTACTGCTTCGATGTGGTTTGGCATTAACACGTACTTTGGAGCAACAGCGATGAATGGCATATTAGATATTTTAATTGGTTTTGACAACTGGTTTATTTGTTACCTCATTTTTGCGATTGTACAATTGGTCAATACGGCTCTCGGAATTAAATCCATTGAACGCTTTGCCGATTTAGCGGCACCGATCATCATCTTAATTTCGGTTTGGATGTACGTTTCATTATCAGATACTGCTGCTGGCCAGGGACGAAACATTTGGACTTGGGCAGAAAATCCTGCTACCGGCAGTGATGCGTTTACAGCTTTTTTAATCGTCATTTTCAGTAATATGGGCTTTTGGGCGACGCTTAGTGCAGATATTCCAAGCATTTCCCGTTTTATGAAAGCACCTGTCAATGAAAAGAACTGGTTTAAAAGGAATAAAGGGTCGTTAATCGGAAATCTCGTTGCTATGCCGTTAACACAGACCTTCATGATTATTATTGGTGCCATTTCATACATCGCGGTACTGAACTACGACCCAGTCGCGGCTCTTCAAGAGGCTGCTGGCGGTGTTATCCTTGCTATTTTATTGTTAATGATCGTCTTAGCCCAATGGTCGACCAATACGGCAGCGAATGTTGTGCCGGCTGCGACTATTTTCTCTAACGTTGGCGGACCCAAGTTTCCATTTTGGGCTGGGGTTATTACGGCGGGGATTGTCGGCTCAATCGTACAGCCATGGAATTTATTTGCGATCATTATTCCCTTTCTCTTATTCGTCGGCGGGATATTGTCAGCAATTGTTGGTATTCTATTTGCCGATTATTATCTGCTCCGTAAAAGAAGGGTAAATGTGCCGGAGTTATTTGAAAGCCAGGGGCAGTTTAAATATATGAGCGGTATAAACTTAGCCGGATTCATATCCTGGATCATTGGCGCCGCCGCTTCCTATTTTGTACCGAACTACGGGTTTTTGGCTGGATTTTTAGTTGGTGCCGTCCTCTACTATATACTTGCAAAATTCTGGTGGTTCAAAAAATATAAACAGGCCGAAATAGAAGATCCAAGCGATGAAAAATATTTAGGAATTTCGGTCGGGCGGGATTGGATGATCGAAGATGAGCAATTTGAGCCGGTTTTACACGAGATTCCGACAAATGTCACGCTGGATTAATCATTATTAAAAGATGAAAACACGGAGGGGGATTTAATGTCTGAGCATCGACAATTTCTCGATGAAAGAGACAAAATCGATTTTCTGATAGAAAAGGGATATCGGATCAACAGCGTACAAGAAAACTTGGACGGAGCTTTAGTCGATTTTATCCATCCAGATGGAAAAAAGCATGAAACCCTACTTATTGGAACAGCAAATGCGCGAAAGTACTTTTCAACTCTTCTCATTCATCAACATAGAACAGCGAATTAAAAAGGTAGCAGAGGCCGATCTGTAAATGAAATTATTTCAAAAAATTGTTTCAAAAAGGAGAGAAAGAATGTGGAATTCTTTTTGAAATCAAAGGACAATGCCTTCCCGTGCGAAGTGACAATCGATGAAGACAATGGACGCTACACGATCAGGAAATCAGACTCAAGCGGGGAAGTGTTCAATTCTGCATGGGAATTGGCAGCCTGGATTTTGAACAATTGGGGTTCAGACGATTTTACAGACAAAGAGCAATTTGAGTCGATGTTAAAGGAAATCCAAAGATATCTGCCGCTCATTCATTAACTATTGTAAGTAAAGGATTGGATTAGCTCTCCAATCCTTTTTATTGATAACGTTGAACGAAGATTCCGATTATGGGGGAGCTGCACGATGAAAGGACATTTTCAACTTAAGGTCGAGGATATTTTAAGTCGGAAACACTTCGAAAACACGATTGTAATAGCCGGAGAAGAAGGCATTCATCGAATTGTGAAATGGGTACATGTTGTCGAAGTGACGAATATTCGCAATCTCTTAAACGGAAATGAACTCATTTTATCAACCGGAGTAGCTTGGCAAGAGGATGAGAATTTGTTTATTTCCATGCTTAAGCAGCTTTTAGAAAACAATGCCGCCGCCTTATGCATCGAGCTCGGAACCTATATGACAGAAATACCTGGGGAAGTCATTGATATTGCCAACCAGCATCAATTTCCAATCATTATTTTTCAACAAGAGGTGCCCTTTGTTGAAATCACCCAAGATATCCATTCGGTTCTAATCAATCAACAATATCGGATGATCTCCGATTTGGAGAACTATTCGCAAAGCCTGAACAAACGGTTGCTTACAATCGAAACGTATGAGGATATTCTGCAAATTATATTTTCAGCTCTGGATGTCCAAATCATTTTTCGCCTGAAGGATCAGCAATACGAATTCGTTCCCAATATCAGCAGCCAGGAGCAAAGCTCTATTATTCACTGCCTTCAAGAAGCGGATCCATTGCCTACTGATCATTTCGCATATTCGCCCATTTATTTATTTGGACAGGAATACGCGGAACTATATATCTACTCAAAAGAACTTCCGATTAATGAATTCGATTTGTTAATTTTAGATCGAACTTCAACCGCTTTAGCCCAGCATTTATTAAGAGATTTGTTTGTGGAAGAGAAGAAGCGGGTGGAAGAGTTTGAGTGGCTGCATGGATGGCTTGCAGGTGAACATCCGAACGAGAGCATTACCGAATACTTGGTTGAGCACGGTATTAAAAATGCGGCCAATGATGCGGTAGTTTTAATTGCAAAGCTTACGGTCTTAAAGGAAAAGCCGAGTCAGGATATCACTTATTTAAAACTTCTGTTCCGCTCTGTTTTTGAACAGCATGGCTGTGCTGTATTTTCAGTCGAAAAAAGAAATGAAATCATTTTCATTCTATTGAATAACCGGACAAAAAGGAATTTAAAAGAACGAATCACAAACGCGATTAAGTCACTAGAAGATTCTGAGTTTATGAGAAAACAAAATTCGGGAAAAATTTTTATAGGCGCAGGCAAGTTTATTGATAACTTAAACGATCTGCATAAGAGCTATTATACAGCCAAAGAAACGCTCAACATCCAACATAAGCTGACGATGGGCAAGATTTATCATTTCTATGAAGATTTACATCTGTATCGTCTCATTGCCCTGATGAATAAACATATCGATTTACAAGAACTTGTCATGGAATACTTGCTGCCGGTTATTGAATATGATCAAAAGTATAATGGGAAACTTCTGGAAACCTTAACAGCGTACTTACAATGCAATGGGTCAAAGCAAGAAACATCGAAACAGCTTTTTATCGTGCGGCAAACCTTATACCATCGTCTTCAAAAAATTGAAAACCTTCTTGGAGAAGATTTTATGGACCATGAAAAACGGGTTGCAATCGAGTTTATGCTTCTTGTAAAAGATTATTTAACCCCTTCTCATACACAGCGGAGGATGGATCTGAATGATTCAAAATCCTTTTACCGATAAGTTGTCAAAGTGTGGAAGAAATTCTGTCATACTTTTTACAAAATGTCTAATGAATGCCTTTTGCTGGTTCGCGATAATCATATATAAGGATTATATTTTTGCTGACAAGAAGGGGGAACGTTTCGTTGATATAACGAAAATTCAATCACAAAGGAGGTCGAAACATGAATATCACTACAAATGATACAACGGTTCTCGAAAATTATATTAATGGTCAGTGGATACATTCAACTAGCCAGCAAGCACTTGAGGTGCCAAACCCAGCAACAAACGAGCTATTGGCAAAAGTTCCGCTTTCCACAAAAGAGGATGTAAATTTTGCCGTGTCCGCAGCAAAGAACGCGTTCGACTCATGGAAAAACGTGCCTGTGCCGAAAAGAGCAAGAATTCTATTTAAATATCATTATTTATTAACAGAAAACCACGAAGAACTGGCCAGGCTGATTGTCGGGGAGAATGGCAAGGCGTATAAGGAAGCACATGGAGAAGTGCAGCGCGGGATCGAGTGTGTCGAATTTGCTGCAGGTGCACCTACATTAATAATGGGAGAAACGATATCAGGTATTGCAGAGGACATGGATTCAGAAATGTTTCGCTATCCGCTCGGCGTCGTAGGTGGGATTACCCCGTTTAACTTTCCGATGATGGTACCGCTTTGGATGTTTCCGTTAGCGATTGCCTGCGGGAATACGTTTGTGTTGAAGCCTTCTGAACGAACACCGATCCTGGCCAACAAGCTTGCAGAGTTGTTTTCGGAAGCGGGAGCGCCTCCGGGTGTATTGAATGTTGTTCATGGAGCCCATGAAGTTGTCAATGGATTGCTTGATCATGAAGATGTTGCCGCGATCTCTTTTGTTGGTTCACAGCCGGTGGCCAAGTATGTATATGAACGGGCATCCGCAGAAGGAAAGCGGGTCCAGGCTCTTTCAGGAGCAAAGAATCATCATATCGTCATGCCGGATGCGAATATGGAAAAGGCTGTCCAGCATATCATCAGTTCTACTTTCGGAAGTGCCGGACAGCGGTGCATGGCTTGCAGCGCGGTTGTCGTAGTCGGCGATAATGGACCTTTTGTAGATATCTTAAAGAAAAAAGCAGATGAATTGATCATCGGGAACGGCATGGATGACGAGGTGTTATTAACTCCGGTGATCCGGAAGCAGCATCGCGATAAAGTTCTTGGCTATATCGAAAAGGGAATTACTGACGGAGCCGAACTTATCCGGGATGGACGGAGGGAAATGGCTGAGCATGCCAAGGGGAATTTCATAGGGCCGACTATTTTCGACCATGTCCGGCCGGAAATGACGATCGCAAAGGATGAAATTTTCGCACCAGTACTAAGCGTTCTTCGCGCCAGAGATCTGGATGAAGCACTCGACTTTATGAGAAAATCAAGATACGGAAACGGCGCAACTATTTATACAAATAACGCAAAAGCAATCCGGCAATTCCGTGAAGAAGCTGATGCAGGCATGCTTGGCATTAATGTCGGTGTTCCGGCAACGATGGCCTTCTTCCCATTCTCCGGCTGGAAGGATTCGTTCTATGGAGATCTCCATGTAAATGGTAAAGACGGATTAAACTTCTATACCCGCAAAAAAATGATCACCTCCCGATTTGATTTTTAGCAAAGGAGTGATAAAAATGGTTCAAACGAGTCATTCCCAGGACCAATTGTTGGAGCAGGATGAAAAATACATTTGGCATTCGATGAAGCCTTACAATCCAAAGGCGACGATTGTCGCGGCAAAAGCTGAAGGATCATGGATCACCGATGCAGAGGGAAAGCGTTATTTAGACGCGATGGCAGGCTTATGGTGTGTAAATGTTGGATATGGAAGAACGGAGCTTGCCGAAGCGGCTTATGAACAGTTGAAGGAAATGGCTTATTTTCCGCTGACAAACAGCCATGTTCCGGCTATTAAGCTGGCAGAAAAATTAAATGAGATTCTTGAAGATGAGTACGTCATTTTTTTCTCAAACAGCGGCTCTGAGGCAAACGAAACCGCGTTTAAAATCGCCCGGCAATATCATCAGCAAAGCGGGGAGCATAATCGCTATAAAATCATTTCCCGCTACCGCGGCTACCACGGCAATTCAATGGGAGCTTTAGCAGCAACAGGCCAGGCGCAAAGAAAATACAAATACGAGCCGCTATCCCCAGGCTTCATCCATGTATCGCCTCCGGATTCATACCGGGATGATTGCAACGTTTCTGACCCCCATGAACTGGCTTCAGTAAAAGAAATAGACCGGGTGATGACGTGGGAGTTGAGTGAAACAATTGCTGCGATGATTATGGAACCGATTATTACAGGAGGGGGAGTGCTTGTTCCACCAGAAGGTTATATGCAAGCCGCTAAACAGGTGTGCGAAAAACACGGGGCACTTCTGATTGTAGATGAAGTCATCTGCGGTTTTGGCCGCACCGGTAAACCGTTTGGCTTTATGAACTATGGCATAAAACCCGACATCATAACAATGGCAAAAGGAATTACGAGCGCTTATTTACCGCTTTCCGCAACAGCTGTAAGAAAAGAAATCTATGAAGCTTTCAAGAGCGCCGATGAATATGATTTTTTCCGGCACGTCAATACGTTCGGCGGAAATCCGGCCGCCTGTGCCCTGGCGATAAAAAATCTTGAGATTATGGAAGAGGAAAAATTGTTTGATCGCTCCCGGGATCTGGGGGAAAAGGTTTTGAATGAGTTAACCAATCTGCTGACAAACCACCCTTATGTGGGCGATGTCCGCGGCAAGGGGCTATTGATTGGAATTGAATTAGTGAAGAACAAAGACTCGAAGGAACCACTGGATAGCGCTCTAGTGAATGAAGTGATTGCTGATTGCAAAAAGTCCGGTTTATTAATCGGCAAAAATGGCACCACGGTTGCCGGATACAATAATGTATTAACACTATCTCCGCCATTAAATATCGAACAGAAAGATTTGGACTTTGTTGTCGACACGCTTACAGCAGCCCTTAACAAAATCAGCTAACCATATTGAATAGCAAATGCAAAACAGCCGGATTATCATTATGATACCGGCTGTTTTGCTTGGTTATGAAAACTAACTTTGGTCTACTATATTATAGCTCCGACCGAAACGTTTTTCCTAGCTGAGTTCCAAGACCGTTTGAGTCAAGCATTTGTTGGCGGAATTTATTTCCACCTAAAACGTGTAAGCGGATTCATG
>NZ_PGVC01000077.1:0-25867 GCF_002860225.1 Bacillus sp. V33-4 | reverse complement strand
CAAACTCTCCAAAAAAGAGTAAGATTAGCTCTTAAATAAAAATAAACTTAACGTTGACGTTTTTGCTTGCTTGTTCAGTTTTCAAAGAGCAATACTGGTGTTTTCATCAAATATGATCTGCAATATATTCTTGTTTTTCACAAGAAACTATAAAGTCGATACCGGCGAAAAAACTGCTTAAATCTTGTTTTTTCGTTCAGAAGCGACCTTATTAATATAACATGCAGGCCAATTGATGTCAATAACTTTTTTCAAGAAACTACCTTCGCCACTACTGGGTTTCGATCAACCCGCAGGCAGCGACGTTTATTAATATACCAGGATACAAAAACAAAGTCAACACCTTATTAAAGAAAATCAGATTAAATTTCATACCGTAAATTGCATACGTTAAATTTCATACCTTTTTAATTCTGTTTTTCGTCGGCATGTATTTCATGCATTCATACGGATCAGCGATTCGCTTAAATAAATTAAATAACAAATGATAGCGCTCCTGCATCGCCCGCTTTATCAGTGGTTCAATCCGTTCATCATTCCGATCAAATATAATCTCATCCATTTCTCTCTTCAATAAATATTGCAGCTCCTTGTGTTCTTTTTCGTTTATGATCATTCCAAGCATCCCGACACTTCCTTTCTGGCTACTTCTGTTCTTGTAGTCTTTTCGAATATCTCCTATTTTATAAACACAGTTTTTGATCATATTCATTTTTTCCGCGCATAGGATGGAGACAAGGAGTGCATTGGACGAGGTGAAGGATATGAATTTCTTTTTTGTCTTGAATGGAAAGTCTGTAAAACAGTTTATGCTCATCGTTTTTGCTGCTTTTTTCACTGCCTGGTTTTTGTATATGGAATCGATTGTTCAAATTCCTGCTTTTTCAGGGAAGGACGGACCAAAGGCTGTTTTCAAAGGGGAAAAGGATATTGCATTGACCTTTAACATCGGGTGGGGTGATGAGAAGGCCGAGCCAATTCTCGATACTTTACAAAGGGAAAATATTAAAGCTGCGACTTTTTTCCTTTCCGGTTCCTGGGCAGAAAGACATCCGGATTTAGTCAGCCGCATCGTTAAAGAAGGGTTTGAAATCGGGATGCTCGGATATGCCTATAAGGATTATACCGATTTAGAAGAAGCCGAAATCAGAAAGGATCTTATCCTTGCCAGGGAGGCTTTTAAAAAGCTAAATGTTAAAAACATCAAATTAACCAGACCCCCAACCGGACACTTTGATCAAAAAACATTAAAAATCGCTGATCGGCTCGGGCTTACAGTTGTTCACTGGAGTATAAACTCAAATGATTGGCAAAATCCCGGGATTGAATTAATTCGACAAAATGTCTCAAACGCCAAAAAGGGCGACATCATTCTATTACACGCCTCCGACTCTGCTAAGCAAACAGCTGAAGCACTGCCGCTTGTCCTCGCAGATATTAGGCAAAAAAACCTGAAGCTTGTCAGTGTCTCCGAAATGATCATGAATGGAGAGGCCGAATCGAAAGAGATCAAATAACATGATAAAAGCCGTCCACTTATGATTTGGACGGCTTTTTCTGAATTTCTTGCCTGCGCAGCTCCGAACTTTCGTTCAGCTTATGAAGAATCAGCAATTGATACGCATTACATACTAACAGCGGGAAAAGCATTAAATAGAGCCAGCCTTCTTCATTCACTCGCAAGGCCGGAACCCATTCAACCACAGTAACGACTGTCATGAAAAATAAAGCCGGGATAAAAGCAGCTTTATTAGTTTGTCTTGCCTTCCTATTTGCCACTACTAATCCGACGGCCAGAATAAAGACTGCTACTATCACATAAGGAAGCACGCTTGTTCCTTCTCCAAAAGCCTGATATCGAAAATAAACAAGGTCAAACAAAACGAATGCAATTAAAACCACTTGCACCGGCGCCCAAAGCGCTTTAAATATTCCCAAACCGAAGCGGTGTATCGTTAAGTACGCAAAAAAACCCATCTGACTGATGATACTGAAAATCAAGCCAACGCCAACTAACCAAAATAATATCGATAAAATTTCAATTAGATCAAAATCAACGAATGTGGGTTTGAATTCACTCCAACGAACAATAAACCCAACAATTCCAGTTGTAATCCCGCCGATTAACAGCGTGGACATAAATAACCTGACCAAGTTACGGCTAGTCACAAGCTTTCCCCCATACAATTCAATTCACTCCTGATTGTACCAAACTGAGCCTTGAAAAATCTAGGTATTCAGTCTTAAACGAATAATTTTTCTGAGTTTTTCTCATCATAAAAGCATGGATAGTAATACGAAAGGAGCTTAAATATGAATCGAACTTATCATCTGCTCCTGCCTTTTCTTGTAATAGGTCTAATTTCAGGCTGTGCGCAAAATGAGTCAGGCGGCGGTCAAGTTGATTATGAAGAAACGAAGAAAATGGTTGTCGATATATTACACACAGATGATGGAAGAAAAGCAATTGAAGAGGTTATGACAAGTGATGGAATGAAGCAAAATCTTGTCATGGAACAAGCAACGGTTTCTGATACGATCCAAACTACATTAACATCAGATAAAGGAACACAATTTTTGCAAAAATCGTTTGACGATCCTAAGTTTGCGGAAAGCATGGCCAAAAGCATGCAAAAGGAAAACGAGAAACTACTAAAAAATTTAATGAAGGACCCGGAATACCGCGCAATGATGGTGGAAATACTGAAAGACCCGGCGTTGCAAAGCGATGTCACCGATATTTTGAAAAGCAATGATTATCGGACTCATCTTCAAACCGTAGTTGCCGAAACATTTGAAAGTCCTTTGTATCAGGCTAGAATCCAGGACATACTTTTAAAAGCAGCAAATAAACCGCAAGGAGGTAAGCAAGACCAGGGTGGCGGCGGTGGCGGTGATCAGGGCAGCAGTGGAAACCAGAGCGGTGGTGGTGGTGGCGGTGGCGCTTAATGGTTTTATAAGCATGTTGTAAGCAAATAAAGGCTGGCCTTTCCGCAACGGAACGCCAGCCTTGTTTTATTTTCTTTCTAAACTGGTGATAACATTTTCTGCAATTTGCCGATAAATAACTCCCAATTTGTGATCCTCCTGATAAACGGATGGGGAAAAATCCTCTTCATTCCAATCCGGCTGTGATAGAGGAAGCTGTCCGAGCAGCTTTGTCTGCAGTTCGTCTGCCAGCTTTTCGCCACCGCCCTCGCCAAATACATATTCCTTATCGCCCGTTTTGCTTTCAAAATAGGACATGTTTTCAATAACACCAAGGATTTCATGTTCTGTCCTTAATGCCATCGCCCCTGCCCGCGCGGCCACGAATGCCGCGGTTGGATGCGGAGTTGTCACGATGATTTCTTTGCAGGCCGGCAGCATCGTATGTACATCAAGCGCTACATCCCCTGTACCAGGCGGAAGGTCAAGAAGAATATAATCGACTTCGCCCCACTCAACTTCGTTAAAGAAGCTATTCAGCATTTTTCCAAGCATCGGCCCGCGCCAAATAATCGGCGCATTGTCTTCAACAAAGAAACCCATTGAGATCACCTTAACGCCAAATCGTTCTACAGGCAAAATTCGTTCGCCCCTAACAACAGGGCGCTTTGTGATCCCCATCATATCCGGAACACTGAATCCGTAAATGTCTGCATCAATCAATCCAACTTTTTTGCCAAGCCGGGCCAGCGACACAGCTAAATTAACTGAAACCGTAGATTTTCCGACTCCGCCTTTTCCGCTCGCAACCGCAATAAAGGTTGTACTGCTTGCCGGTGAAAGCAGGCCTGCTTCCTCAGCAGGCACTTCAGAACGGAACTGAGCCAGCACCTCTTCTGGAAGCTCTGCAAAACGAATCCCAACAGACTCGGCACCAGCCTCTTTTAAAACCGCAACAACTTGCTGCTGAAGCTGAAGCTGCTCTGCAGTGCCAGTTTTCGCAATCGCAATCTTTACACTGACATGGTCTTTTTCTTCCTTAATTTTAATCTCTTGAATCGCATTGAGCTCTCCAAGCGATTTATGTAAAAAAGGTTCCTTTAAACCCGATAACGCTTCCCGAACTTTTCCTTCTGTGATCATTCATAAACACCCGCCTTTTGTATTCGTTTTCAATAGAAGTATAACACAAACCTGCCATCTGGCTGTTAACTCAATCACATCTGGAACAAGCAGTTTTTCCAAATTGTAAAATAAAATCGGCCATAAAACAATAAAGAAGGCTGAATAAATTTCGCCTTCCTTACCATTCCTCGTCTTGCAATTCGCTTTCATTTGCATAATACCGCAAAATCCCTTCATAGATCGATGCTGCCACTTTTTCCTGATAGGCGTCCTTTTGCAGCTTTGCTCTTTCGCCCGGATTCGAAAGAAAACCAATCTCAACGAGGACACCCGGTTTTTTTGCATGCTTTAATATATACACATTGCTTAGTGGCTTTGCTCTCCTGTCCGTATTTTCCAGGTTGCGCTTCAGCTCATCTTGAATAAATTTGGCAGCTTTCTTATTTTCTTTTATTTTTGGCGAATAAAATGTTTGTGCACCGCTCCAGCGTGAGGAAGGAATTGCATTTAAGTGGATGCTCGCATAAAAATCGGCTTCCGATTCATTGATCATCTCCAGCCTTTTTTTCAAATCCTCAACTTTTCGCCGACTGTAGCCTCTCGTTCCTTTGTCTGCAAGGTCTGTATCGGTCTCCCTTGTCAAGATTACTAATGCTCCCTGCTCCTGCAGGTATTCCCTGATTTTTAATGAGACTTTTAAAGCGATGTCTTTTTCGAGCACTTGTTTAGTACCTGCACCGCCATCGGGGCCGCCATGACCTGGATCAAGTAAAATAATTTTCCCGGACAGGGGCAGATTCCAAGATTTCCATGAACTGTTTTCTATAAAATCGTATTGCCATATCAAAAACAATACGAGAAGTCCTGCCATGAATATGCCCATTCTAAGCTTTTTTTTCATCGTCCAAATCACTCTCCTGCTCGTCCCTTTACCACTGAATATATGGGACAGGGAGCGATTTTAGAACGGTATTAATGGAGACGCAGTTTAAAGCGCCGCTCTCCTTTTAAATAACCCTCTTTCCACCATGTTTCTACATATTGCTCACACATCGATAATAATGTTTCATCATACACGCCTTCTTCACCCTTCCCCCAAAACAGTAGGAAATGGTAAAGCGTGTCCGTTAAATGCTGTTCTTCTTCTGTACACCTTTTCCGCGCCACTTCGATCCCTTCACCGTAGTAGCCGAATTTACTAAAGTTTGCGCCCAGCAAATATGATTCGATCGCGACATCATATAAAGCTTCCTCAAGGCCGGCGTTCATCAGCAATCCCGTAACAAACCTCGACGATCCAAAATATTGTTGCACCTTTTTCTTCAATAAGTTGACCGATATTTCACGCAGTAATGAGCGTTCATATTTCATCTGTTTAGCATGTTTCTTTTCTTTAAAGGAAGTAATGACGTTCAAGATATTTCACCCCTTGAAGATATTGTTCATCCTGAAAAGACGAGACATGCAGGCCCGAGCAGCCTTTCCTCTTCCAGTTTTTTTGGTTAAATTTATGAAGATCTATTGACTTCAGCAGATAATTTTCGATTAAAGCAAAAACATGGCGTAACCCGAAAATTCATGAATCAAAATCACATTTGGTTTAACAATAAGAAATGAAAAAACCCCAAATCCAAGTAGGATTCGAGGCTTGTAACAGATATAATTAACGCTTTGAGAACTGAGGAGCACGACGGGCACCTTTAAGACCGTATTTTTTACGTTCTTTCATACGTGCGTCACGAGTTAATAGTCCTGCGCGCTTTAATGTTGGACGGTATTCTGGATCAGCTTGCAGTAGCGCACGAGCGATACCGTGGCGGATAGCGCCAGCTTGGCCAGTGTAGCCGCCGCCGTTTACGTTAACGATGATGTTGTAGCTGCCAACTGTTTCAGTTGCTACTAGCGGCTGCTGAACAACCTCACGTAAAGCTGCGAATGGAATGTATTCCTGGATATCACGATCGTTGATGATGATTTGTCCATCACCAGGCACTAAACGTACACGAGCAACGGAGCTCTTACGACGGCCAGTACCAATATATTGAACTTGTGCCATATTAATAACCTCCCTTTAAAATTATCCGCGAAGTTCGTAAACTTCCGGTTGTTGTGCTTGATGCGGATGCTCGCTGCCAGCATATACGTTCAGCTTTTTAAACATTTGACGGCCAAGAGAATTCTTTGGAAGCATGCCTTTAATTGCAAGTTCCAGCATTTTCTCAGGGTAATTTGTACGCATTTCAAGAGCCGTTCTTTGTTTTAGTCCACCTGGATGCATTGTGTGACGGTAGTAGATTTTGTCAGTAAGTTTTTTACCAGTTAACTCGATTTTTGAAGCATTTATGATGATTACATGATCACCAGTGTCAACATGTGGTGTAAAAGTTGGTTTGTTTTTTCCACGTAGAATTGATGCTACTTCACTAGCAAGACGGCCCAAAGTTTGGCCTTCAGCATCAATTACGTACCATTTACGCTCGATATTATTGGCATTTGCCATAAACGTTGTACGCATGATTTACCCTCCTAATAAAATCAATTACATTATTGGTTTCATATATTTTCAAGCACGATTCACTTTCCGGGGCTTATCGTGGGGCTAAAATACATACCATATGATATAATACCTTGTTGTTTCCAATTTGTCAACACCAGGATTAGTTGTCATGGACGTTTTTGTGCTTCCTCAATAGAAGACTTTCCATAAATACAAGCCATGTCCCGGGATTGTCTTTCCGGCAAGTGTGCGGTCCCGTTTTTCAAGGATTTCCGGAATCTGATACGGGCTTCGTTCTCCTGAGCCAATTTCCAACAAAGTACCGACAATGATGCGGACCATATTATACAAAAATCCGTTCCCAACCAGGCGGAATACGAGCAGATCTCCTTCTTCAAAAAACTCAATTTCCTTAATCGTCCTGACTCTGTCTTCGATCGTCGTCTTCGCGGAACAGAACGAAGTAAAATCATGGCTCCCGATAAAAAATTTCAAAGCTTCTTTCATCGCTACATAGTCGATTGGATAAGAAAACTGATAGGCATAATTACGCTTAAATGGATCCCGCCGCGCTGATAAATGCACGAAATAACGATATTCCTTGCCGACTGTATCGAATCTCGCATGGAAGCCCGCCACTGCCTTTTCAATCCTGTTGACAGCAATGTCTCCCGGAAGCAAAGTATTTAAAGCCAGCTCCCATTTTGAAACAGGAATGTGCAAAGGAGAATCAAAGTGAATGACCTGACCCTTCGCATGCACGCCCGCATCGGTCCGGCCGGATGCGGTGACAGGCACTGAATTTCCTTTATGCAGTTTTGCGAGCGCAGTTTCCAATTCTTTCTGAACCGTTCGAGCATTGGGCTGAACCTGGTAACCGGAAAACTGCGATCCATCATATGAAAGGGTACATTGATAACGTTGCATTTTGCAGCAGCTCCATTATGATCGATATATACTAAGCAGCACAGTGATAGCGAGAAGGAGAGCAATCATCGCCGTGTCAAGGCCTGTCCATCTTAGCTGCCGGTATCTCGTCCGTCCTTCACCGCCGCGGTAACCACGCGCTTCCATCGCTACTGCCAATTCTTCCGCCCGCTTGAACGAACTGACAAACAGCGGGATTAACAGCGGGACAATCGCCTTGATCCGGTCCTTGATTGGACCGCCTGTAAAATCGACTCCTCTTGCCGTTTGGGCTTTCATTATTTTATCTGTTTCCTGCATTAGAGTCGGAATAAACCGCAGGGAAATGGACATCATAAGTGCTAATTCATGAACCGGAAACTTTATCTTGTTTAGCGGGTTTAATAGGCTTTCCAATCCGTCGGTAATTTCGATTGGTGTTGTCGTCAGCGTCAGCAACGAGGTAATCAAAATCAGCAGGAAGAAACGCAATGAAATGAATACCCCCTGCCTTAAGCCTTCTTCATATATTTTAATTGGCCCAAGTTCAAACAGGAGCTGTCCTTCTTTTGTTAAAAAAACATGGAGCATAAGCGTAAAAAGAACAAGCCAGAGAACAGGTTTTAACCCTCCATAAAGGAAGCGAACCGGTATTTTTGACATTGCGACCATAAAAACCGTATAGGCAGCAAGAATGGCGTAAGTTAAAAAATTATTGGCGATGAAAACAATACAGACAAACAAAAAGACAATCAATATTTTGGAGCGGGGATCCATGCGATGAATCGCAGATTCGGCAGGGACATAACGGCCGAAAATCATTTTTTCCATCATTTCGGTGTCTCCCCCTTCCAAAAATGCGCAATTTCATCCGTTAATTGCTCCATTGAAAGGTATGTTTTAGCAAATTTCATCTGGAAAACTTCTTCTATTTTATGCTGAAACCGGACCACCTCCGGAACATCAAGGCCAAGATTAATCAGTTCAGCAGGGTTCGAGAAAATCGTTTCCGGCGTCCCCTTTTTGAATACTTTCCCGTCGTTCATAATCACAATTTCGTCAGCATAGCGTGCGGCATCTTCCATGCTGTGAGTGACTAGTATCGTTGTCAGGCCTCTTTCCTGATGCAGCCTGTAAAACATCTCCATAATTTCTCTTCGTCCTCGCGGATCCAGTCCGGCCGTCGGTTCGTCGAGAACAATGACTTCGGGGTCCATCGCTAAAACTCCGGCAATCGCGACTCGCCTCATCTGCCCGCCTGATAGGTCAAATGGCGACTTTTCGAGGATATCCTCCGACAGCCCCACCTGTTTAATCGTTTCGCGGGCCCGCTTTTTTGCCTCATGTTCCGGCACGCCAAAGTTCAATGGCCCGAAGCAGATATCCTTTTCGACCGTTTCCTCAAACAGTTGATGCTCGGGGAATTGAAAGACAATGCCTACCTTCTGGCGAATCGGGCGCAGATTTTTTTCTTTTTTATCAGCTGTAATTTCCCTATCCCCGATTAAGACTTTCCCTTTTGTCGGTTTTAACAGGGCATTTAAATGTTGGAGGATTGTCGATTTCCCTGAGCCTGTATGGCCAATGATCGCCATATATAAGCCTGAAGGGATATCCAGGTTGACATCCTTGATCGCCAGCCGCTCAAAAGGGGTATTTGCCTGGTATGAGTATTCTACTTGCTGTAGCGAGATGTCCATAGCTCAGTCACCAACTCTTCTTCGGATAGAAATTGTTTCGGCACAGGAATACCCTTATTCCGCAATGCTTTGCTGACCTTCACCGGAAATGGAATATCAAGGCCAAGATCGATTAATTCCTCGTCAAGTTCAAATATATCTTCAGGTGTGCCTTCCCGATGTATTTGTCCTTTGTTCATTACTAAAATCCGGTCTGCTTTTGCGGCTTCTTCAAGATCATGGGTAATTGAAATAACGGTCAAATGCTTTTCGTTTTTCAATTGTCGCACAGTATTCAATACTTCTTCCCGTCCGCGCGGATCAAGCATTGAGGTTGCTTCATCGAGAAGAATAATCGCCGGCCGCAGTGCCAGGATTCCGGCAATCGCAACGCGTTGTTTTTGTCCCCCCGACAGATGGTGCGGCTCTTGATCAAGAAATGGTGCCATCTTGACTCTTTCTAATGCTTCTTGAACACGTTTAACCATCACATCTCTTTCGATCCCATGGTTTTCTAAACCAAAAGCCACATCATCCTGAACTGTTGTTCCAACAAATTGATTATCAGGATTCTGGAAAACCATTCCAAGCTGTTTACGGATGTCCCAGACTGTTTCCTCAGTGAGCTCCATGCCACAAACTTCAATCGTTCCTTGTTTCGGGAATTGAAGTCCGTTCAACAGCTTTGCCAGCGTTGATTTTCCAGAGCCGTTATGCCCGACAATCGCCAGCCATTCACCTTCAAATAATGTAAATGAGACATCGTTAAGTGCCAATTCCTGTTGCCCTTCATATTGGAAAGATACATTTTCCAACACAATCAGCGGCTTTTCCATCACTGCTCCTCCTCTCATCTCCGAAAAGCTTCACTCATCTCTTTTTGCTTAAACAATCGGAACAAATTGCTGAAAATATAAAAAAAGCCTGCACCTCTCCCCGGGCGAAAAGACTTTTCGCGTTGGCCACGATATTCCAAAAGGAATAGGGGGAGGTGCATGAGCTAGACGAGACAGGACAGCAATAGGAACAAGCGGGTTTTAGCTTGTGTCCGCAGGTTTTCAGCTTGTTTCCAAACAAAACTTGCTTGCAGAATGCATTTCGCCTTCAGTATAAAGGCGGCATATGACATTTACATCCGGTATAGCTTTACTTGCGCATCTGATATGCCTGAAAGCCCGGCCTAAATGTCACTCCTGCTCATTATAACGCTCTATTTTGGCTTTGCTGGAGATTTTTATAAGAAAAGCATAAGCTTCTTTGGAACTAACACCAGCTTATTCCTGTGCTTTTCTAATTTTTAAAAAAAGGGCATAGAACAAGTTCTTTAAAACTGTCCGCCGCCCTTGTTAAATGTGCAATATTAAACTAGCTCAATGATAACCATTGGCGCACCGTCTCCGCGGCGAGGGCCTAGTTTCATGATGCGAGTATATCCACCCTGGCGCTCTCCATAGCGTGGAGCAACGTCAGCAAATAGTTTTTGCAGTGCATCCTGGTTTGTTTCAGCATCTGCTATTTCATTGCGAATGAAAGCAGCTGCCTGGCGGCGTGCATGTAAGTCTCCACGCTTTCCTAGAGTGATCATTTTTTCTACAACTGAACGAAGCTCTTTCGCACGAGTTTCAGTTGTTTCAATGCGCTCATTGATGATTAAGTCTGTAGCTAAGTCACGTAACATAGCTTTACGCTGTGCGCTTGTGCGTCCTAACTTTCTGTATCCCATGAGAGTTTCCCTCCTTTGTTGAAGTCTTATCATAATCAGAAGCTAACAGCAAAAATGCCTAGTTAAACACATTGTTAACTAGTCAGTCATCTTTACGCAAGCCTAGTCCAAGCTCTTCTAGTTTGTGCTTTACTTCTTCAAGAGATTTGCGTCCTAAATTACGTACTTTCATCATATCTTCTTCCGTTTTGTTGGCTAATTCCTGAACGGTATTGATGCCGGCACGCTTTAAGCAATTATATGAACGAACCGAAAGATCAAGCTCCTCAATGGTCATTTCCAGAACTTTTTCTTTTTGGTCTTCTTCTTTTTCAACCATAATCTCAGCATTTTGTGCTTCGTCAGTTAAACCAACAAAGATGTTTAAATGCTCGGTCAAAATTTTCGCCCCAAGAGCAATCGCCTCTTTGGGACCTGTGCTTCCATCTGTCCAAACATCAAATGTCAACTTATCATAGTTTGTCATTTGGCCAACACGTGTATTTTCTACCTGATATTGAACGCGTGAAACTGGTGTATAGATAGAGTCAATAGGAATAACGCCGATAGGCTGATCTTCTCTCTTGTTCTGATCAGCTGGGGTATATCCACGGCCTCTTCTAGCCGTTAAACGCATGCGCAGGTGACCGTTCGATCCAAGGGTAGCAATGTGAAGATCAGGATTCAGAATCTCAATATCACTGTCATGCGTAATCTCAGCTGCAGTTACGTTTCCCTCGCCTTGAACGTCGATCTCAAGCGTCTTTTCTTCATCAGAATAGATTTTCAGTGCTAGTTTTTTAATGTTTAGTATGATAGATGTAACATCTTCCACGACGCCTTCAATTGTTGAAAATTCATGTAGCACTCCATCGATTTGAATCGATGTGACAGCGGCACCCGGGAGTGAGGATAATAGGATACGACGTAAGGAGTTACCCAAAGTTGTACCATATCCACGCTCAAGTGGTTCCACAACGAACTTCCCGTACTTGGCATCATCGTTGATCTCAACCGTTTCGATTTTTGGTTTTTCTATTTCGATCATCAAATATATACCCTCCTTCAAAACGTCGGAACCCCGGCTGGATTTTCCCTACCGAAACTTCCCCCATGTCTACGTTCCCGTTTGTGCACAACAACTGGAGTTAATGTTTCTGTACGAACATAAAAAAATTGTATCATATCCCATTATAGACAGGGATACAAAATCTATACAGAAAAATTATACTCGGCGGCGTTTTGGTGGACGGCATCCATTATGAGGAACTGGAGTTACGTCTCTGATTGCTGTTACTTCAAGACCAGCAGCTTGAAGAGCACGGATCGCAGCTTCACGGCCTGCACCAGGTCCTTTAACTGTTACTTCAAGAGTTTTCATGCCATGTTCTTGAGAAGCTTTCGCCGCAGTTTCTGCCGCCATTTGAGCAGCAAAAGGAGTAGACTTACGAGAACCTTTAAAGCCAAGAGCTCCGGCACTTGACCAAGAAATCGCGTTACCATGTACGTCAGTAATGGTTACGATTGTGTTATTGAAAGTTGAACGAATATGTGCAACGCCTGCTTCAATATTCTTTTTCACACGGCGTTTGCGTGTATTAGTTTTACGAGCCATTAATAGTACCTCCTTTACCGATTATTTCTTCTTGTTCGCTACAGTCTTACGAGGACCTTTACGCGTACGAGCATTGTTTTTCGTATTTTGTCCGCGAACGGGCAAACCACGGCGGTGACGTAACCCACGATAGCTTCCAATTTCCATTAAACGCTTAATATTAAGGGAAACTTCACGGCGAAGGTCACCTTCTACCTTTAATTTATCAATATTTTCACGGATTTTATTTAACTCTTCTTCCGTTAAGTCACGAACACGAGTGTCTTCAGAAACACCAGCTTCAGCTAAAACCTTTTGTGCAGTGTTTTTACCGATACCAAAAATGTAAGTTAAAGAGATAACTACACGCTTTTCACGTGGGATATCCACTCCAGCAATACGTGCCATCTATACAAGCACCTCCTTCTATATTAGCCTTGTTTTTGTTTATGTTTAGGGTTTTCGCAGATAACCATAACTTTGCCGCGTCGACGAATAACTTTACATTTTTCGCAGATCGGCTTAACAGATGGTCTAACTTTCATTATTCTAACCTCCTTGATAGTACGGAGTGCATCAGATTATTTAAAGCGGTACGTAATTCTTCCGCGTGTTAAGTCATATGGAGAAAGCTCAACAGTTACTTTATCACCCGGTAAAATACGAATAAAGTGCATGCGGATTTTGCCCGAGACATGAGCCAACACAGTATGACCATTTTCTAATTCTACCTTAAACATGGCATTAGGCAAAGTTTCAATAACGGTGCCTTCTACTTCGATTACATCATCTTTAGCCATCGAACTCGTCTCCCTTCTTCTTTCAACACGTATTCTTCCAAAAGTTTTGCAGAGCAACGCGTGGTTTTCATCTTTTACAGCCTGCAGCTTCCTGCTGTGAATATATTTGGTGATGCACAATTTTTTAGCAGAAAATGGTTGTGATCCTCATTTTGCTTCAGCATAAATGATAGCTTATGCTGAGATGAATAAATCGTTCAACCTTTCATTTTCCAACCTTATAATTATAGCATATTGAATGATTATACGCCCGCATTTTTATCGGAATCCTATCCAAAACTGCGAATCGCACATTTCCAGGCAATTGGATCTAGACTTTTGTTAAAATCTCATAGCCAGCTTCAGTAATCGCAATCGTATGCTCAAAATGTGCACACATCTTTCCATCTACTGTAACCACTGTCCAATCGTCCGCTAATGTCTTTACATATCGACTGCCTGCATTCACCATCGGTTCAACAGCAAGTACCATGCCAGGCCGTAAGCGCGGTCCTTTATTCGGCGGACCGTAATGAGGAATTTGCGGGTCCTCATGTAAGTCTTGCCCGATTCCGTGACCGACATACTCACGCACAATGGAAAAACCGTTTGTTTCAGCATGCGTTTGGATCGCATGGGAGATGTTTGATAGACGTTCGCCTGGTTTAGCTTCCTTCAGACCTTCATAGAGAGAAGCTTCGGTTACGTCCAATAGACGCACCGTTTCTTCATCTATTTTTCCAACAGGGTAGGTCCAGGCTGAGTCACCATGATACCCGTTAAACTTCGCACCGATATCAATGCTGATTATGTCGCCCTCGTTGAGGACACGGCTACCTGGTATCCCGTGAACAAGCTCATTATTAACAGAAGTGCAAATACTGCCACTAAATCCGTTGTACCCTTTAAAAGAAGGATAAGCATTAGACGCACGGATAAACCGGTCGGCAATTGCATCCAACTCTTTCGTTGTTACGCCGGGAACAATATATTTTTTCAGTTCCTGGTGGGTTAGTGCCACTATCCGTCCAGCTTCCTTCATGATCTCTATTTCACGGGGAGTTTTACAAATAATCATTACTTTAAGCCTCCAAGCAACTTATCAATATCAGCAAAAACTAAATCGATATCCTGCTGACCATCGATGTTGCGTAAATAGCCTTTTGTCTCATAAAAGTCTAATAAAGGCTTGGATTGTTGAATGTTTACATCCAGGCGATTTTTAACTGTTTCTGAATTATCATCTGCGCGCTGATACAATTCACCGCCACAGCGATCACACACATTCTCGACAGCAGGAGGATTAAAAACAAGGTGATAGGTAGCACCACAGTTTTTACAGATGCGCCGACCCGTTAAACGTTCCATTAGAATGGCTTGATCGACATCAATATTGATGACGTAATCTATTTTCATTCCCAAGCCTGATAGTATATCCTCAAGCGCTTCCGCTTGAGCTACTGTTCTTGGAAACCCATCTAATAAGAAACCTTTTTTACAGTCATCCTTGCTTAATCGTTCACGGACAATGCCGATTGTTACCTGATCGGGAACAAGCTCGCCTTTATCCATAAATGATTTTGCTTTTAAACCCAGCTCCGTTCCATCTTTGATGGCTGAACGGAACATATCTCCTGTTGAGATATGAGGGATGTCGTATTTGGCAACAATTTTTTCGGCTTGCGTGCCTTTTCCTGCACCCGGAAGCCCCATTAAAACTAGATTCATCAGTATCCCCCTCAGTCTCTAATAGGCTTTAGGGAACAAAAGTCCCCAAAACCAAATTATTTAATAAAGCCTTTGTAATGGCGCTTTACAAGCTGAGCTTCAAGCTGCTTCATCGTCTCTAAGGCAACCCCTACAACGATAAGCAAGCTCGTTCCACCAATTTGAGCAGATTGAGGCAGTCCGGCAAATTGGGTAAAGAATACCGGCAGAACAGCAATAAGCGCTAGGAAAATCGAACCGACTAATGTCAACCGATATAAAACCCCGGTCAAGTACTCTTGAGTGCTTTTTCCAGGACGTATTCCAGGAATATAACCGCCTTGCTTTTTAAGGTTTTCAGCAACCTGCTCAGGATTCACCTGTATGAAGGCATAAAAATATGCAAAGGCGATAATCAATGCCACATATAGGCTCATCCCGATCGGACTTGTGTAATCAAACGTATCTTGGATCCATCTGGTTACATCATTCGAGCCGAAAAACGAAGAAATCGTCGGCGGAGTAACAACAAAAGAGACCGCGAAAATGACCGGGATAACGCCCGCTGCATTTACTTTTAACGGTAGATGCGTTGATTGGCCACCTGTCTGACGGCCTGCCGCTGCCATCCTTTTCGCATACTGAATCGGGATTTTACGCAATGCTTGTTGAATAAAAATCGTTCCAACAATAATCGCGATGACAGCAAGAACAATCAACAATGCGGTCACAATCCGAAGAAATAATTCTTCGCCTGCATTCTCAAACTGCTGCGCGTAAATTTGATTGACCGCTGTCGGAATTCCGGCAACAATACCTGCAAAAATGATAATTGAAATGCCGTTGCCGACACCTTTTGCTGTGATTTGTTCGCCGAGCCACATTAAGAATGCAGTACCAGCGGTAAGAACAATCGCAATCAGCAGATAAGTTGTCACGCCGGGGTTTTCAATTAACAAGCCGTTAGCCATCGTATTGAAACCATAAGACATACCAACAGCCTGGATTAAACCAAGCACAATCGTAAAATAGCGGGTAAACTGGGCTAATTTACGGCGTCCAACCTCCCCTTGCTTTGACCATTCCGTAAACTTGGGCACGACATCCATCTGTAAAAGCTGAACGATAATCGAGGCTGTAATATACGGCATGATTCCCATCGCAAGAATTGAGAAGTTAAATAACGCTCCGCCTCCAAATGTGTTTAGCACGCCAAAAACATTAAGTTCATCTTGTGCTTTTAAAATATCAGCATTCACATTCGGTACAGGTATAAATGCACCGATGCGAAAAACAATCAACATTAAAAGGGTGAATATGATCTTTCGTCTTATTTCACCCACGCGCATAAAATTGGAGATTGTCTGAAACATTAGATCACCTCAGTTTGACCGCCGGCAGCTTCAATCGCTTCCTTAGCAGCAGAGGAGAATTTATGAGCTTTAACTGTAAGCTTTTTCTCAACATTTCCTTTTGCAAGAATCTTAATTCCTGCTTTCTCGTTGCTTACTACACCGGTTTCGATCAGAAGTTCTGGAGTAACTTCAGTACCGTCTTCAAAGCGGTTAAGCGTCTCAAGGTTCACGACTGCATATTCTGTACGGTGGATATTCGTGAATCCACGTTTAGGCAAGCGTTGGAAAAGAGGTGTTTGACCACCCTCAAAGCCGGGACGAACACCGCCGCCGGAACGGGCGTTTTGACCTTTATGACCTCTACCGGCAGTTTTGCCGTTACCAGAACCAATACCGCGACCTTTACGTTTACGTTCTTGACGAGAACCTTCTGCAGGGTTTAATTCATGAAGTTTCATTGTTTGGCACCTCCTTATTCAAAGAAGAATGGATTTATTGTTCTTTAACCGTCACAAGGTGAGCAACTTTATTGATCATGCCGCGGATAGCGGCGTTATCTTGCTGCTCAACTGTTTGGTGCATTTTCCGTAATCCTAAAGCTTTAACTGTTTCGCGTTGGTCCTGCGGGCGACCAATCACGCTGCGAGTGAGGGTAATTTGCAATTTGTTAGCCATTTGGTTTCCCTCCTTATCCTAACAGTTCTTCTACTGATTTACCACGCAGCTTCGCTACGTCTTCAGCACGTTTTAATTGTTTTAATCCGTCAATCGTTGCACGAACCATGTTGATTGGAGTGTTAGTTCCTAATGATTTGGATAGGATATCAGCTACACCAGCTAATTCAAGTACCGCACGAACCGGACCACCAGCGATGATTCCTGTACCGGCAGAAGCAGGTTTGATCAGGATTTCACCAGCGCCAAAGCGGCCGATTACAAGGTGAGGAGTAGTTCCTCCAACCATAGGCACTTCGATTAAGTTTTTCTTAGCATCTTCAATTGCCTTGCGAATAGCATCTGGCACTTCTTGCGCTTTACCAGTTCCGAACCCAACGTGACCGTTTTTGTCGCCAACTACTACAAGAGCAGAGAAACGGAAACGACGTCCGCCTTTAACAACTTTCGCTACACGATTAACTGTAACTACGCGCTCTTCAAGTTCAAGTTTGTTTGGATCAATACGACGCATCTTTTTGTGTCCCTCCTTTGTTATTAAAATTCTAAGCCGTTTTCGCGGGCTGCATCTGCCAATGCCTGAACACGTCCATGGTACAGATAGCCTCCACGATCAAATACTACAGATTTAACGCCTTTTTCCACTGCACGTTTTGCAATTAATTCTCCGACCTTTTGAGCAGCTTCAACATTAGCGGTAGTCTCTAAAGAAACTTCTTTGTCCATTGTAGAGGCACTTGCTAAAGTAACTCCATTAACATCGTCAATTAGTTGCGCATAAATGTGTTTATTTGAACGGAACACATTTAAACGAGGACGAGCTTCAGTACCGCTAAGCTTTGAACGGACACGAGCATGTCTTTTCAAGCGAACGGCGTTTTTATCAAGCTTCGTAATCATTAACGTCACTCCTTTCGTTTACCTATGCGGCATTACTTACCAGTTTTACCTTCTTTACGACGCACATATTCGCCTTCATAACGAATTCCTTTGCCTTTGTACGGCTCTGGAGGACGAACCTGGCGGATATTGGCAGCCAACGCACCAACGCGTTCTTTGTCAGTACCCTTAATTATGACTTTTGTATTTGCAGGAACATCGATTTCAATGCCTTCTTCTGGTTCAATTTCAACCGGATGAGAATATCCTACGTTTAATACTAGTTTTTTACCTTGCTTTTGAGCACGATAACCAACACCGATTAACTCAAGGTTTCTTTCGAAGCCTTTGGATACACCTTCCACCATATTTGCGATAACTGCGCGAGTAGTTCCGTGCAATGCGCGATGTTCTTTCATATCAGATGGACGAGAAATGTTGATTACATTCTCTTCGACTTTAATTTCAATCTCAGGATTAAAAGAGCGAGTAAGATCGCCTTTAGGACCCTTAACTGTCACAGTGCCGTTATCAGCAGTGACTGTAACACCAGTTGGAATATCAATTGGTTTTTTACCTACGCGAGACATTTATTGCACCTCCATTCTTTCAGAAACTGTATTACCAAACGTATGCTAATACTTCGCCGCCAACTTGCTTAGCGCGAGCTTCTTTGTCAGTTAAAACACCTTGAGAAGTTGAAACAAGTGCGATACCAAGACCGTTCAGTACGCGGGGGACTTCGGTTGATTTTGCGTATACGCGAAGTCCAGGCTTGCTGATACGTTTTAAACCAGTGATAACACGCTCGTTGCTTGCACCGTACTTTAAGAAGATACGGATGATACCTTGTTTGTTGTCTTCGATAAACTCTACATCACGAACGAAGCCTTCACGCTTCAAAATCTCAGCGATTTCTTTTTTGATGTTAGAAGCAGGTACTTCTAATTTTTCGTGACGTACCATATTCGCATTACGAATACGTGTAAGCAAATCTGCAATTGGATCTGTCATGACCATTGTTTTTACCTCCTTCCCAGACTTGGGTTTTACCAGCTAGCTTTTTTGACACCAGGAATTTGTCCCTTGTATGCTAATTCACGGAAACAGATACGGCAAAGCTTAAATTTACGGTATACAGAGTGTGGACGTCCGCAACGTTCGCAGCGTGTGTACTCTTGTACTTTGTGTTTATGCGTGCGTTTTTGTTTCACAATCATTGACTTTTTAGCCACGTTTTCGCCTCCCTTATTTTTGGAATGGCATTCCGAATTGAGTTAAAAGCTCACGAGCTTCTTCATCAGTGTTAGCCGTAGTAACAAGAACGATATCCATACCACGTACTTTGCTTACTTTATCATAATCAATTTCAGGGAAGATTAACTGCTCTTTCACACCAAGAGTGTAGTTTCCACGGCCATCAAATGACTTTTTGGAAACCCCGCGGAAGTCACGTACACGCGGAAGAGATACAGATACCAACTTGTCAAGAAACTCATACATGCGCTCACCGCGAAGAGTTACTTTCGCGCCGATTGGCATGCCTTCACGAAGGCGGAAACCAGCGATTGACTTTTTCGCACGAGTAACAACCGGTTTTTGACCTGTGATTGTTGCAAGCTCTTCAACAGCGTTGTCCAGTGCTTTTGCGTTCGCAACAGCATCACCAACACCCATGTTGATTACAATTTTTTCAAGCTTCGGTACTTCCATTACAGATGTATAGTTGAACTTGCTCATCAGAGCAGGAGTTATTTCTTTAGAAAATTTTTCTTTTAGGCGGTTCACTTCATTGTACCTCCCTTCTTAATAAACTATTTATCTAAAAATTCACCAGATTTTTTCGCAATGCGGACTTTTTTGCCGTCAACCTCTTTGAATCCAACACGGGTTGGTTCTCCGGATTTAGGATCGATAGGCATTACGTTTGATACATGAATAGGTGCCTCCAGGCTGATAATTCCGCCTTGCGGATTGACTTGAGAAGGTTTTGAGTGCTTCTTCACAACATTAATTCCTTCTACAAGTACTCGGCTTTGCTTTGGAAAAGCTGCCAGGATAGTTCCTGTTTTGCCTTTATCTTTGCCTGAGATGACCATAACTTTGTCACCTTTTTTCACATGCATCTGTCGCACCTCCTTAAAGGCATTGAAATTTAAATTATAGTACTTCTGGAGCTAGTGATACAATTTTCATAAAGTTGTTGTCGCGCAGTTCACGAGCAACCGGTCCGAAGATACGAGTCCCACGAGGGCCTTTATCATCACGGATAATTACACATGCGTTTTCATCAAAACGAATGTATGTGCCATCTTTACGACGAACCCCGCTCTTTGTACGGACGATAACCGCCTTAACAACGTCACCTTTTTTAACAACGCCACCTGGTGTTGCTTGTTTGACTGTACAAACGATCACGTCACCAATATTAGCAGTCTTGCGGCCAGAACCACCAAGAACTTTAATCGTTAGGACTTCACGAGCACCAGAGTTGTCAGCAACTTTCAAACGTGTTTCTTGTTGAATCATGAGTGTAACCTCCCTTCGGAATCAACATACTCCGAACAATTAAATAATTACGGCTTTTTCTACTATTTCTATTAAGCGGAAGCGCTTAGTTGCAGAAAGTGGACGAGTTTCCATAATACGGACTACATCGCCAATTTTCGCTTCATTTTGCTCATCATGAGCTTTGAATTTCTTAGAGTATTTAACGCGTTTACCGTATAAAGAATGCTTTTTATGTGTTTCAACAAGAACAGATACGGTTTTATCCATCTTGTCTGAAACAACGCGCCCTGTGTAAACTTTGCGTTGGTTGCGTTCACTCATTGTGCGAACCTCCTCTCAGGTTTTCTACTTGCTAAGGCCAATTTCTCTTTGACCAATAACTGTTTTCATGCGGGCAATCGATTTACGTACTTCACGAATGCGAGCAGTGTTTTCAAGTTGTCCAGTCGCCAATTGAAAGCGAAGGTTGAAAAGCTCTTCTTTCAATGATTTAACTTTTTGTTCTATTTCAGCAGTGGTTAGGTCACGAATTTCATTAGCTTTCATTTGATTCACCACCAATTTCTTCTCGTTTCACAAACTTGCACTTAATTGGAAGCTTGTGTGCCGCAAGACGCAATGCTTCGCGAGCGACCTCTTCAGGTACACCGGCAATTTCAAACATTATTTTCCCTGGCTTAACAACAGCTACCCATCCTTCAGGAGCACCTTTACCTGAACCCATCCGGACTTCAAGAGGCTTTGCAGTAAATGGTTTATGAGGGAAGATTTTAATCCAAACTTTACCGCCACGTTTCATGTAACGAGTCATGGCAATACGAGCAGCTTCGATTTGGCGGTTTGTAATCCAGCTAGCTTCTGTAGCCTGCAAACCAAATTCACCAAATGTTACTTCTGCTCCGCCTTTCGCGCGTCCGCGCATTTTCCCGCGATGATCACGACGATATTTAACGCGTTTTGGCATTAACATATTATTTGCCTCCTTCCTCAGTCTTCTTCTTGGTAGGAAGGACTTCTCCACGATAGATCCATACTTTTACGCCAAGCTTACCATAAGTGGTATCAGCTTCAGCTGTAGCATAGTCGATGTCAGCACGAAGAGTATGAAGTGGAACTGTTCCTTCGCTATAGTGTTCAGAACGAGCGATGTCCGCTCCGCCTAAACGACCAGAAACCATTGTTTTGATTCCTTTTGCACCGGCACGCATTGCACGTTGGATCGCTTGCTTTTGCGCACGGCGGAATGAAACACGGTTTTCTAATTGACGAGCAATGTTTTCAGCAACTAATTTAGCATCAATATCTGCTCTTTTAATTTCGAGAATGTTGATGTGTACACGTTTGCCTGTAAGTGAGTTTAGAGCTTTACGAAGTGCTTCAACTTCTGTACCGCCTTTACCAATAACCATACCTGGCTTAGCAGTGTGGATAGTGATATTTAAACGATTGGCAGCACGTTCGATTTCTATTTTAGAAACAGAAGCATCACTTAAACGCTTAGTGATATATTCGCGAACTTTGATGTCTTCGTGTAATAGATCCGCATAGTCTTTTCCAGCGTACCACTTGGATTCCCAATCACGGATGATTCCGATACGCAAACCGACTGGATTTACTTTTTGACCCACTGATTATCCCTCCTTCTTTTCTGATAAAACGATAGTGATATGACTAGTGCGTTTGTTAATTGCGCTTGCACGGCCCATTGCACGAGGACGGAAACGTTTCAATGTTGGTCCTTCGTCTACATAAGCTTGTTCTACGATCAGGTTGTTTATATCCAGTTCATAGTTATGCTCTGCGTTGGCAGCAGCTGATTTTAATACCTTTTCAACGATCAGTGAAGCAGCTTTTGGAGTGTGGTTTAAAATTGCAACCGCTTCTCCCACTTGCTTTCCTCGAATTAAATCTACGACTAAACGAGCTTTACGAGGAGCAATACGAACTGTTCTTGCAACAGCTTTTGCTTGCATCTGAATGCCCTCCTCTCATTAACGTCTTGTTTTCTTATCGTCACTTGCATGGCCTTTATAAGTACGAGATGGAGCGAATTCTCCAAGCTTGTGACCTACCATGTCTTCAGTGATGTATACAGGCACATGTTTGCGACCGTCATAAACAGCAACAGTGTGTCCGATGAATTGCGGGAAGATCGTAGAACGGCGAGACCAAGTTTTTACAACTTGCTTGCCTTCAGTCTCATTTAACTTTTCGATCTTGTTAATTAAATGCTCATCAACAAAAGGTCCTTTTTTTAAGCTGCGACCCATGGGTGAACCTCCCTTCGTGATTGTGCTACGGCTCTATGTGTGAACCGTAGTTCAATCCCGTTATTTTTTACGGCGACGTACGATAAATTTATCTGATTTGTTCTTTTTCTTGCGTGTTTTGAATCCAAGGGTTGGTTTGCCCCATGGAGACATTGGTGATTTACGTCCGATAGGGGCGCGTCCTTCACCACCACCGTGTGGGTGATCGTTAGGGTTCATTACAGATCCACGAACTGTCGGGCGCTTGCCTAACCAGCGTGAACGACCTGCTTTACCAATGTTGATTAGTTCGTGCTGCTCGTTGCCCACCTGGCCGATTGAAGCGCGGCAAGTAGCAAGAATCATGCGAACCTCACCTGAGTTTAAACGAACCAATACGTATTTGCCTTCTTTACCAAGCACCTGCGCGCTTGTTCCAGCTGAACGTACCAATTGTCCGCCTTTACCAGGCTTTAACTCGATATTGTGGATAACTGTACCCACAGGAATGTTTGATAGCGGAAGAGCGTTTCCTACTTTAATGTCAGCTTCAGGACCTGACATAACCTCTAAACCTACTTCGAGGTTTTTAGGAGCTAGGATGTAACGTTTTTCTCCATCTACATAGTTAATCAATGCAATGTTTGCGGAACGGTTTGGATCATACTCAATAGTGGCAACGCGTCCTGGAATGCCATCTTTATCGCGCTTAAAGTCGATTAGACGGTATTGACGCTTATGGCCGCCACCTTGATGACGAACAGTTAACTTACCCTGGTTGTTGCGGCCGCCTTTTCTTGTTAAAGGAGCAAGCAAGGATTTTTCCGGTTTGTCAGTTGTGATTTCAGCGAAATCAGAACTAGTCATGCCGCGACGACCGTTGGAGGTAGGTTTGTACTTTTTAATCGCCATTTTATTTCCCTCCTCTTCTAGTTAAAAATATTAAGCCTCAAAAATTTCAATTTCTTTGCTGTCTTCAGTTAGTTTCACAATAGCTTTGCGACGTTTGTTTGTATAGCCGCCAAATTTACCCATGCGCTTGAATTTACCTTTGTAGTTCATGATGTTGACTTTCTCAACTTTCACATCAAAGATTTCTTGAACAGCGTCTTTAACTTGGGTTTTGTTCGCTCTAACATCGACTTCGAATGTGTATTTCTTCTCAGCCATGGCATCAGAAGAAGCTTCAGTGATTACGGGGCGCTTAATGATTTCTCGTGCATCCATTATGCAAGCACCTCCTCTACTTTTTCAACCGCTGCTTTCGTCATGATTAACTTATCATGATTCAAAACATCTAAAACGTTGATTCCAGAAGCAGTTACAACAGTTACACCAGGGATGTTGCGAGCAGATAATGCTACGTTCTCATCGAGGTCAGCTGTAACGATAAGCGCTTTTGATTCAACTGAAAGACCTTTAAGGAGTCCTTTGAAGTCTTTTGTTTTTGGTGCTTCGAAAGCAAGGTTTTCTAATACTAGGATATTTTCATCTATCACTTTAGAAGATAGTGCAGATTTAATCGCTAAACGACGTACTTTTTTCGGTAGTTTGTAGCTGTAGCTGCGTGGAACAGGTCCAAATACAGTACCACCGCCGCGCCATTGTGGAGAACGGATCGATCCTTGACGTGCACGTCCAGTTCCTTTTTGGCGCCATGGCTTGCGTCCGCCGCCGGCTACTTCAGAACGAATTTTAGTTTTATGAGTTCCTTGACGCAATGATGCTCTTTGCATGATCACAGCTTCAAACAACACATGGTTATTAGGCTCGATGCCAAATACAGATTCATTAAGCTCGATTTCACCAACTTGTGATCCGTCTTGGCTGTATAATGCTACTTTAGGCATTTTGTTTCCTCCTTTCCTGTGAAGATATTATGCTTTTACCGCAGTTTTGATCTTAAGCAATGCTTTTCTGGCTCCAGGTACGTTACCTTTCACTAAAAGCAAGTTGCGCTCAGCGTCAACCTTAACGATTTCAAGGTTTTGTACAGTGATTTGCTCTCCGCCCATACGTCCAGGTAATGCTTTACCTTTGAATACACGGTTTGGAGCAACAGGTCCCATTGAACCAGGGCGACGGTGATAACGAGATCCGTGTGCCATTGGTCCGCGAGATTGTCCATGGCGCTTAATTGAACCCTGGAAACCTTTACCTTTTGAGATACCAGTTACATCAACTGTATCGCCTTCTGCAAAAATATCAACTTTGACTTCTTGACCAACTTCATACTCTGCTAAGTTAACTCCGCGTAATTCACGAACGAAGCGCTTAGGAGCAGTATTCGCTTTTGCAACATGTCCTTTTTCAGGTTTGTTGGAAAGCTTTTCGCGCTTGTCTTCAAAACCTAGTTGAACCGCTTCATAGCCGTCAGTTTCAACTGATTTCTTTTGAAGAATAACGTTCGCTCCCGCTTCAACAACTGTTACCGGAATAAGGTCCCCGTTTTCAGCAAACACTTGAGTCATACCAATCTTTCTTCCTAAGATTCCTTTGGTCATTTCAGTCACACCTCCTAAATAATTGTGTGGTTTATTTCATTAAAGTTTAATTTCGATATCTACGCCTGATGGCAAGTCTAAACGCATTAATGAGTCAACAGTTTGTGGTGTTGGGTTAATGATGTCGATTAGACGTTTGTGTGTGCGCATTTCAAACTGCTCACGAGAATCCTTGTACTTATGCACCGCACGAAGAATAGTGTAGATTGACTTTTCTGTCGGAAGCGGGATCGGACCTGATACTGCTGCACCGGAACGTTTCGCTGTTTCAACAATTTTCTCTGCGGATTGATCAAGAATCCTGTGATCATACGCTTTTAAACGGATACGAATCTTTTGTTTTGCCATTACTTTCCCTCCTTTTCGCCTATTTTAAAATAGACATTCTCCGTGGAAATTTCCCACACACTCGCCATGGCAAAGCGGCCGGGTGTGTCAGCAACCTTCCACATCATCGCAGTCAAAGACCAACATTGTCTATTATACAGAAATCATAAAGCAAACGCAAGCTGTTCTTTGAATTCTTTATGTTTCACACACTTTTTTATTATAGCGATGTCCGTACCTCTTTTCAAGAGATTCCTTGTTTCCAATAATTTTTCCTGATATGGAGATTCTGCAATGTAAAAATCCCGCTGAAATTTCCAGGATGATTTAAGGGAAACGGTAAAATAATATTTTTTACGTGTTGCAAATATAGTGGATACATTCTAGTTGTAGAGTAGAAAACAGGAATTAGATATTGTCTTCTTGTCCTCGGGTTTCAGGGTGTTCCAC
>NZ_PGVC01000076.1:0-15492 GCF_002860225.1 Bacillus sp. V33-4 | reverse complement strand
CAGGCGAAATTTCAGGAAAGCGAGTACTTCAAGGAGAAATCAAAAGAGCGCTACAAGATAGAGGCAAAAAATAGTGAGTTGAAGCACAGACACGGGTACGATGTGGCCACATCCTCGGGTTTAATTGGCATGGAGTTGCAAGGTGCCATAGCCATATTCACCGTCAATTTAAAGAGAATCTTGAAGCTAATGAGTTAAAAATAGAGGAAAACCAGACTGAAAAACAAGAAAAAGCCGACTCTTTCTTCCAGAAATCTGGAGTAAGAGTCGGCTTTTCTTTAGAAGCTATCAAGAAGACCATAAAATCCGCAGATTTTCAGTGGCCTCCTTAAGAAGCGGAGTTTTTCTCTCTTTTTGGAAGAAACAAGAGTAATAGAAAGCTGATAATCGCAAAAAGTAACACAACGTAATATACGTAATGGAGCGAGTAAGTCAATCCTTCCTGGAGAAGGTCTTTTAAGCTCTCGGAAAGCTGGCCCCGTTCCGCTTCGTTTAAAAGAATATTTGTAGAATCGACGGATAGCTCGTCTGGCTGGCCACTGCCATGCGTTTGGAAGTAATTCTTTATCCGGCTGTTTAAAATGCCTCCGAGCAGTGCGGCTCCGATTGTATTCCCCAAATTTCTCATAAACATATTTGACGCAGTGGCAATTCCCCGTTGCTGCCAATTTACCGTGCTCTGAATTGAGACGATAAACGTTGTTGTAGTTAGCCCCATACCGATTCCCAACAGAAAAGAGCCAGCTGCGGCCCACAGAGGTCCCGCTTCAGGAGACAGAGTAGCAAACATAATGCTACCAACAATTAACGAAATGCCACCAATCAGTGATGTGCTCCGAAAACCGATTGTCAACATGAGTCGTCCTGCTACCATCGAAGCGATTGGCCAGCCGATTGACATCGATGTCAATGTGAAGCCGGCCACGATTGGCGATCGTTCCATAACTCCCTGGACAAATGCCGGCAGGAAGCTGGAAATTCCAATCAGCATAACTCCCGTTGTCAAAGACGTTATATTGGCGATCAAGATTGAGCGCTCCCGCCAAATGTTAAAAGGCATCATTGGTTCCGCGGCTTTTCTTTCCTGGAAGATGAACAAAATAAATGCGATCACAGTTACTGCAAGGAGGCCGACTACCTGAGCTGAAAACCATGGCCAGTTTACTCCTCCCTCAACAAGGATAATCATCAAGGCAGAAATAGCTGTTGTCAGCAGCAGCGCTCCGCTATAATCAATTTGATGTTTTTTCTTCTCAACATTTTCATGCAAAAACAGCCACAAGCCGGCAATCGCCAAAATTCCGAGCGGGATATTGATCCAGAATACAGACCGCCAGCTAACAAACTCTACGAGCAATCCGCCAATTGCCGGACCCATCACGGCAGATATCCCCCACACACTCGATAAATAGCCTTGGATTTTCGCCCGTTCTTCGGTTGTGTATATATCGCCAACGATCGTTGTCGCGATCGGCAGTACGGCTCCGGCGCCAAATCCCTGTACAAATCTGAACAGGATTAGCATTTCCATAGATTGGGCAACCCCACAAAGTATCGATCCGATTAAAAAAACGATGATTCCGAAAGTCATAATTGGTTTACGGCCAAATAAATCGGAAAGCTTTCCGTAAATCAGGACCGTAACTGCATTCATTAATAAATAAGCGGAAAAGACCCAGCTGTATAAAGAAAATCCGCCCAAATCACCGACAATCGCCGGCATGGCGGTTGAAACGATTGTCGCTTCTATCGCACCCATGAACATCGCCAGCATGACGGCAGCAAGCACAAACGGCCGATTCGTCCGGCGGGCGATCAGCTTCTTTACCTGATTATTTGCAGCTTGTCCCATTATACCACCTCGAAAGCTTCTATAAAGTTACTTAAAAAAAGTGAGCCCCCGTATAGGGAGCCTGAAAGCTATTCCTTATTCCGCTTACGGACATTTTGGTTCAATAAATGAAGGACTGTCCTTCTTGTCAAGATACCTTCAAAAATTCCGTCCTTATCTTCCACACATAGAAAAGGATGGTCAACAAGCAGTTCCAAAGAGGCTTTTACATCAGCGTCAATTTTTAAGCGCGGAATCTTTTTATTCATAATTTCCTCGACCCGTTTTTGCTCGAGCTGTTCGAATTCAATCCGTTCCAGACCGAGAATTGCATCCATTATAACCGGGGTACTGATTAGCCCATGCAGTTTATAGTGGGGGTCCAACACGGGTATGGCTGTATAGCCGCTCTTTGTTAAAACGAGTAAAGCGTGTTCTAAATTATTCCCTACCTGCACGTGAGCAACCCGCTCGGAGGGAATCATCAATTGTTTAATGCTCATTTCTAAAAATTCCCCATTTTGAAGACTTATCATCGCCGAAAACTCCTCAATAATTGTTTTCACCATTTTTATTTTATCATAGTTTACAGTCAGGTGCCTTTACATACTACGATGCTGGCTGTTTATTATATTTCTGATTTCATCAAAAAAACAGCCATTCTGTCAAAACAACGGGGCTTCCGACAAGAATATCATTCTCATCTAAAGCCCCTCCTTAAATGTTATTGAATTAAGTCGAAAATCTCAATCGCAATCATATCGATGTTATCAAATTGATATCGCTTCGGCTTTTCCTTGTCATTGTATACTTCCAATTCAAACGTTTCAGTCTTTGCGTGATACGTAACCTGGCATTTTCTTTCTCCGTTCACCTCAAAAAACCTTTGAGCCGGCTCTCCTGCAGGCGATTGTTCCTGAAGGGTTTTCAATCTGGAAATAATTCCTTGAAGCTGTGACATGCTCCCTCTCCTTTCAAACAAAACAAACCTTTAACAGTAGGTTTCTCTTTTGGCATGTTTCTATCCAACTAGAATAAAATTCAGAATTTTTTAACTCAACTCATTTACATGCCAATATTTACAGAATAAAATAATGACAAGCATTTGTACAAGTAAAAGCATAAAAAGGGTGTGATTTTTTGAGTAGACCGGTCCAGCTTGCAGAGAAGATTTTTTTGATTGACGGACATGATTTGGGTTGGGAACAAAGAACAGGCTCATACTTATTAGCTGAAGAAAAATTAACATTGATTGAAACTTCTGCGAGCCCATCAGTTCCCCATATTCTTGCCGGCTTAAAAGCACTCGGAATTTCTCCAGAAGAAATCCGCTATATTATCGTTACCCATATTCACCTTGACCATGCCGGCGGTGCTGGCCTGCTGCTGGAGCACTGCCCGCATGCCGAAGTGGTCGTTCACCCTAAAGGTGCCAGGCATCTGATCAACCCGGAACGGCTGATTGCCGGGGCAAGGGCAGTTTACGGTGAAAAATTTGACGAACTTTTCAACCCGATCATTCCAGTACCTGAAAACCGCCATATTGGGAAAGCTGATCAAGAAACGCTCATGATCGGAAGAAATTGCACACTTACGTTTTATGATACTCCCGGTCACGCCAACCATCATTTCAGCATTCACCATTCAACTGTGAACGGGATATTTACCGGAGATACGGCTGGGGTTTCCTACCCGCAGCTTAAGAACAACGGCCTTGAGCTCTATTTGCCATCTACATCTCCCAATCAATTCGATCCGGATAAAATGAGACAGTCGATCGACTTATACGAACAGTTAAATGTTGATTATATCTTTTTTGGACATTACGGAATGTCTGACTGTCCCGGGGAAGTGTATAGCCAGGTTAGAAACTGGTTAAATATCTTTGTGGATGAAGCCTCAATGGCTTACAAGCAGGGTTCAAGCTTTCAGGAGCAGGTAGCATATACGAAAGAGAGGCTGGCTGCCCGGGTTTCATCCATTCTGCATGAAAAAGGCATCACACAAGGCCATGCTGCCGAAACAATCCTTTCACTTGACTTAAATGTATGTTCTATGGGATTAATTGATTATCTTCAGAAACAAACTAGAATAACGGGAGAATCAGCACTTTGAAAAAGATCATCTTATACAGCCAGCCCGAATGTCCTCCATGCGATATTGTTAAGCTTTTTTTTAAAGAGCACGGTGTTTCTTATCAAGAAAAGAATATTAAAAGCGATCCGGTTGCTTATCAAGAACTCACCGGGAAATTCCAGTCATACTCAACCCCTACCGTCATCATAAATGATACAGTTATAGCCGGGTTTGATTTAGAGAAACTTAGTGAATTATTGGACATCCCTGCAGCGCGACAATAATTTTGAAATAAAAGAAGCCTTGTCCAGATGACAAAGCTTCTTTCCGCTTATTCAAGGGCGATTTCATTGTCTCTCCCCGCTCGTCAAAAACGTTTGTGACGGTTCTTCTTGATGGTGATTGCTCATTGCCGCTACGTTTTGAAGGAAAGCGGAAAACGAAGCGATGCTCAAATAAAAACTGTAGCTGGCTGGTTCCAAGTTGGCAAAGAACGGCTCTTTAAAAACGAAATTGTCGTGGGCTTCTGAATCAGTTTGGACTTTTTTCCTCGCGGCGCCGATCATTTCTGCGGGATCCACACTATATAAATATTCCGATACTTTCCAATTGTTATTTTCCTTTTCGAGTAACAAACCTTCATAATGGCTTTCATAGCCTACTGGCCCTTCATGTTTTTCAGGGAAATACTCATACACAAAAATTTCATCTTCAAAAAACTCTACTTCTGTTACTTCAGAGAAATCGAAAAAAGGGATATAGTAAGGGGCTGAATCTGACCCGTAAGTAACATATTTGCCGCCTTCCTTGACGATATTCTCTTTTAGAAACACACTTTTATATTCACTTGTAAAATACCGATCCAGAATTTCATCGATCTCTTCCATTGTCCTGGTCTTCTCAGTTAGTGATACTTGTGCCTGCAAAGACTCTTCCAAAAATCGAAACACATCTTCCCTGCTTGTTAGGTCATTGACGGCCTGGGCACTTAGCGGGGTGATCAACAACAAAATCATGATGGCTGGCAGGAACTTCAACAGGTGTCTGGACAATTTGTTCTCCCCCTCGTATTGTGGCTGAATTGATCAAATCCTGTAATGCTTATCACAGCTCGAAGCTTCATCATTTACCCGGCTAATTGGTCACTGGTTTAAAAACTGATTCATAGTATTCACCATACCCTATACACCCCAATGATATTGCAAAAATAACGAATGATCAAAAAACAGTCATAAATACCCAGGTTCACAAAAACAGACTTTTCGCCCTACCACTCTGTGGCAAAAGCCATATAAATAATCGTTAATATCAGCAATGCAAAAAATATCAGATAGCTAAGAAAAATCGGGTTGCGAATATAGACATGCTGCTGTACTTGGCGCGGCAATGGACTGTCATGGCCGTCTTTCGAATTTTTTTGTGCTTTTGCAAGAGAATAAGTGTAAGCGGCAGCAAAAACGATCAATCCAGTTCCGATTGCCATTAATATCGTCATATATAAGCTCATCATGTCAGCTCCTTTTTTATCTCTGTCTGACTTTATTTTTCCGCTTGTCAGCTTGTTCTATTCTGTTTGGACTCGCTTGGGGAATCGTGCAAAAAACCGCTTTCGCAGGCGAAAGCGGGCTGGAGTTCGAGGTCATTAAAGCAGGCCATCATGTTCATATAGATACTCATATGACAAATCAATAAACAGGAATTCTTTTGTATTGAGCGGGTAGGAAAAGGTACGGATCGTGTCGCCCGTTTCAATATCACTGTACAAATCGGAAAGGATACCTTTTTTCTCATTTCTCATCCTCATGATATTCTCTAAGAAATACGGTCTCCAGCTCCAATTTTTTTGCAAATATTCTTTCTGGATGATCCACTGATTGTTTATTTTCAGGATATTTGCCGATTGTTGAAAACCGTCTTCATCGCACACATACATGCGAAACGCTATTTGATCCAGATGATTGGCGAGCGTGAAAAGCAACTCATCATTGACATCGTATTTGCGACGTTTAGCGAGAATCTCTTGTACCATTGACTGTAGCTTTTCCGATGCAAAAAAAAGTCGTTCCAATTTCTTTTTTTCAGAGACAATGAACTCGTGGAATTCCTTTTTCAATCTTTCCTTTAGAAAATTGCGGTCAACAAAGTCTTCATGTGGGTTATGTAAATAGAAGCCCTGATAATAGCGCCCCCCGTTTCTCCAGGCGAATTGAAGCTGATAAACCATCTCAATATTTTCAAATAACAGCGTGGCACCAATTTTACGGGCGAGCATTGACAACGAATACAAAATATCTTGATAGGACGGGCCGATTGCAGTTGATCGCAGAGCTTGAAGGTCCACCTTTAAAATATCTGGTGACAATTGGCCAATCCGATCCAGATGGCTGCTGTCATTTCCCATCTTGTCTATAGCAATTTTCATTCCGTACGTCCTGTAGTAGTTTAACAAATGGTCTAAGTGTTCAGGATTTCCCTCGTAGTTTCTTTCAGAAATTTCAAGAACGATTCTGTTTACGGCGATTCCTTTTTCTTGAAACCGAAGAAGGAGCTGAAGAAATTCCTCACCGCCATCAAGCATAAGCAATTCTGCATCCCGATTAACAAATAATAAGACATCACTGTCCAGACAAGCTGCTTTACGCAATGCTTTTTCCAAAACCGTGTTATCAACCTCAAGCCGGTATTCATCCGGTATTTGGCGGTCAAGAAAAAAAGGGCCGAGACTGGCAGCTCCGGAAGCTGTTCGGTATCTTCCCAATATTTCGTAACCGATGACCCGTTGTTCATCCGCACTGAATATTGGCTGAAAATAAGGTATGACATTTTCTAAATCCGTCAAAATATCCAATGCATCCATCTTCAACCCCCCAGCTGTTTTATAAATGATTTTACCATACTGTTGATTATATTTTCTCAAATAATGTTGGAAGCATGATACATAGATAATACATCTTCATTTGTAAATCCTAAAAATACTGCCATTATCGCGGTAAAAAGATAATGTGCAGTTCGTTCGAGCGGCGGTATTACCGTCCGAATCGACGGTCCTGCCGCCCGTTTGAAGGGGATCCTGTATGAAGGCGGGATAGACATGCAGAAAGTATTGTTGATTGCTTCGCTGCTTCCATTGCTTGGATGCAGCCCTGATCAGGCAAATGATGATAACAATCATAAAGCACAGGCGCTAGTAACATCATCTGAATACAGTACGGTGGGTTATCCCGAATCACAGGTCCAACGCAAACCGATAAAAATGAGTCAAAAAAAACTGCTTGACGTCCCTTTAATCAAACAGAATCCTGAACTAAAATACGGATGCGAAGTGACAAGCCTGGCTATGATGCTTCAATATGCAGGCGTCGAAACGACAAAATGGCAGCTGTATGAAAAAATCGTAAAAGACAATGATCCGCTTATTAAATCCCGAGACGGGGATATTTTAAAATGGGGAAATCCTGCGCGGGGCTTTGTTGGTGATATGACAGGCACACAAGCTGGATATGCGGTTTTTGATGAACCAATGATTGACTTAATTAACCGCTATCTCCCCCGAAGTGGCGTTAACTTAACCGGGAAGGATTTTAACGAAGTATTAAGGCATGTGTCCGACGGATACCCTGTGGTTGTCTGGACAACTGGGGATTACCGCGTGCCAGACCGCTGGGAATCATGGCAGCATGGTAACGAACAGATTGAAACACCGCTTGATTTGCATGCAGTGGTGATAGTAGGCTACGATGAGCGCTCTGTTTATATAAATGACCCTTTATCGGGTAAAAAACAAGTTCAAGTCAATAAAGAACAGTTTATTTCATCATGGGAAGCGTTAGAAAAGCGAGCTGTGAGTTTTCGAATCCAAATTCCTAGCACTTAAAGTGTATACAAAAAAGCTGAAGGTAATGCGCAAAAAGTAAAGTCGCATAACAACTTTACCGAGCCTTCAGCTTTTTTAAGTTTAGACCATTGTGAATACTTACCTTTAATAACAGCTGCCTTTACCCTTCAATTTCAATCAATAGTTTGTTAGTATTAAGAAGCGCCTTCATTGCCACAGAGCATGATCGTGAACATTCCAGAACGGTGTTTTATTGCTCTTTTTCAGATGGCATACTTGGTTGATTTTTTTAGATAGGTTGGTAGAAATGATGGCTAAAACGGTTACGCGAAGAAAATTTATAAAAAGAGCTTTTGTAGCGGTGTTTACCTGCATAGCAGCAAGTTTTGGAGCGATTTTTTATGCAAGAGAAATCGAACCCAAGCTCCTTGATATCACAACTTACCCGATTAAGAATCCAGTAATTCCGAAAGGTTTTGAGGGATTTAAAATCGTTCAGTTTAGCGATACGCACCTTGGCTTTCAATATGACCTGAAGCAGTTAAAACGGCTCATTGATAAGATCAATAAACTTGAGCCCGATTTAATTCTATTTACCGGCGACTTAATGGATGCGCCCAATAAATACGAAGATACGGATAAAATCGTCTTGATTCTCAGCCAGCTTAACGCCCCTTTTGGCAAATTTGCAGTATATGGAAACCACGACCACGGCGGTTACGGATCAGATATCTATAAAGATATTATGAGCAATTCAGGTTTTTCAGTTTTATTAAATGAATCCCGTCGTATTGAACTTCTCGACCATTCAAGTATTTATGTTATCGGGGTCGATGATGCCATGCTGGGCAAGCCCAATTTAAGTGCTTCCGTACAAAATGTTCCTGACGATGCTTATCAAATCCTGCTGTCGCACGCACCTGATCTTGCAGATGAGGCAGCTACTTTTGGCATCGGGTTGCAGCTTAGCGGCCACAGCCATGGCGGACAAGTACAAATACCGTTTGTTGGTGCCCTGATTACCCCCCCATTTGCTGAAAGATACCACGAGGGTTTTTATGAAGTCGGCGGGGCTGCCCCTTTGACCCTTTATGTTAACAGGGGGCTTGGCACGACAAGATTGCCGTTTCGATTTTTATCCAAACCCGAACTGACGATATTCATGTTATCTTCAGGAGATTTAAACGAATGAAAACAGTTAATATCCAGCTGCTTTTTCGTTTTTAAATAAACTGCTCCTCCACAGTGAGATAAAATAATGGTTTAGAGAACAGATAGCCCTGTGCCTTATGACAGTTTGCCTTTGCCAAAAAGTCTGCTTGCTCTTTATTCTCAACACCTTCAGCGATGACTTCCATTCCCAGGCTTCTGCCTAAATGGATAATTGTCGTTGTAATCGCGGCATTTTTTTCATTAACCAGAATATCTCTAACAAACGACTGATCAATTTTAAGGACGTCAATCGGAAATTGTTTTAAGTAATTTAATGAAGAATACCCGGTGCCAAAGTCGTCCACTGAAATCTTAATTCCAAGCTCTTTAAGGCGATTTAGTATCGGAATCGTTTCTTCTGTATCCTCCATCGCCCCTTCCGTAATTTCTATTTCTAAACTGGAAGGCAAAATACCCGCTTCATCGATCGCAGTTTGAATAACATTTACAAGGCTCGGCTGCAGGAACTGCTTAGGAGAAATATTGACGGCAATGCGGATTTGTTGATTCCGTTTATCAGTCCACGCTTTTATTTGCTTGCATGCAGTTGAAATCACCCAATTCCCAATCGGTACGATTAAACCTGTATCCTCTGCAAGCGGAATAAATTCATCAGGTGTAATAAAACCGAGCTCAGGACTGTTCCAGCGAATCAGTGCTTCAAAACTGTTAATCTCACCGCTCGCGAGGTTCACTTGCGGCTGATAATACAGCTCCAGCTCGTCCCGTTCAAGCGCTTTCCGCAAATGGGTTTCCAGAGTTAGGACATTTCCGAGCGAAGAATTCATATCGGACCGATAAAACTGGAAATGGGCTTTCCCCCTTTCCTTGACTCGGAACAATGCTTCATCCGCATTTTTAAGCAATGTCTCGGCATCTTTGCCGTCATTCGGGTACATACTGATGCCAATGCTTGGCGTGATGTAATATTCTCCTGACTGCAAATAAAATGATTCCATAAACATTGTCAGGATTTTCTGAGCAAAACGGGCCGTTTTTTTCCGGTCTGCATGATGAAGCAAAATAACGAATTCGTCCCCGCCCGGACGGTATACGCGACAGCCTTTTTTCTCCAGTTCTGCTAAACGGTCGGCAACCTTTTTCAATATTTCATCGCCAAAAAGGTGTCCGAGCGTGTCATTCAAATATTTAAAACGGTCCAGATCAATGGAAATCAGCGCAAAAGCTTGTTTTTTGCGCTTCGTAGTTGCGATCGATTCATCGAGATCATCAAGCAGCGCCCTTCTGTTCAGGACACCCGTAAGCTGATCATGAAAAGCCATAAATTTAATGGTTTCCGCGTTTTTCGCTTGTTCTGAAACATCCCTTGTAATGACATAGATCCCTTTTATTTCAGCATCAATAATGATTGGAACAGTTTTAATATGTACAGTTAAATGGGAGTTATTTTTATGTAAAAAACGGCAGTCCAGCGATTCGAGGGCATAACCATCCTCCGAATTATCAAGCAATGATTTAAAAACAGGCAAATCACTGTCGGAAACGAGTTCAAAGATCGAACACTTTTTCAATTGTTTTTCCGTATAGCCTGTAAGCCTGCGGGCAGCCGGATTAACCTCCAAAATATGTCCCATCAAGTCAATCGAAAAAATCGCATCCAAATTATGGTCAACAATCGAACGGTAACGCTGTTCACTTATAATCAATCTATTTTTCTCAACTAATGTATCAGTGATATCTCTTGTGACGGACACGACATAGCGGGTCAAGCCAGTTTCGTCCTTTACCGGGGATAACACCGATTCACCAAAAATACTGGTTCCATCATCGAGAAAAATTTCGTCAGAAAAAATTGACAGTTTATTATTGTGTAAAATCCGTTCATACTCTTTTTGTAAAGACACTGCGCGCTCATGCGTGAGGACTTCCTGCAAAGATTTCCCGATGCACTGCTTATTAAGCCCGGCGCGCAGCAATCCCATTTCGTTCACAAAGATATACTTAAAGCGCGGCCCTTTTTCGACCTTCATAATAAAAACCAAATCTTTGACATGCCGAAAAACGATATCAAAAATCATTTTTTCTATCTTCTTGTTTGTATCCTCATTGTCTATTTCTGCTGTTAAAATTCCTTTTAAATATTCTTCCATCCAATCATCCTCTTGGCCTGTACGATAGTATGAACAAAACGGGTAAAATAGACTATATCTCTATATTACTATTAAAGAGTGTTTTTAATCGACAAAAATTGCTACTTAACACGATAATTTTTAAAAAAATCTGAAGGCATCTATGGATCAGTTAATTATGAATTCCGCTTAGGCCGGACATGCGCAATTGAAACATTCTTTAAATACAAATAATTAGAAGGCAGTTCAGCGGGCTTTTACAATCCCGGATCCTGGCCAGTTCATTATAGAAAGGAATGATTCACATTTATCATCAAGTTGCCCCTGGAGAAACACTTTCTATCATTGCCAAAAATTATCGGAGGTCATTGTCCCAATTAGTGGCTGCCAATCCACAACTTATAAATCCTAATCTGCTTACAGCAGGACAGTTCATTTTAATACCTGGCCTTCCAGATCCTGATTCAATCCCCTACACCATTTCAGTCTCCCTGAACAGTCGACGGCTGACCTTATTAAAAAATGGCCAGCCTATAAAATCGTATCCAATTGCGGTTGGGAAAATGCTGACGATAACTCCCGTAGGCCAATATGTAATTGTCAATCGTGAACCAAATCCCGGCGGCCCATATGGTGCAATGTGGCTGTCATTATCAAAAGCAGGCTATGGCATCCATGGAACGAATAATCCTTCCTCAATTGGCAAAGCTGTCTCGAAAGGCTGTATACGGATGTTTAATCAAGATGTGCTGGAATTGTCACGGCTTGTCCCTAATGGGACGCGGGTATTAATCAGCCCGTGAATGAACTTAGTCGGAAACTTGCCGTTTGGCGAGTTTTTTTATATGATTTTGGATTATAACTATGGGACGGTGTAAGGGCTTAATGAAAACGTTTTGAGGGTATAAATAATAAGGATGTTAGAGAAAACAATTGTTGGCCGCCCTTTATTTCCCTCTTTTTTAAAAAAGAGGTATAATAAAGTGGATTAAACTATTTTGGAAAGGAGCGAAAACATTGAATCGGGACCTAAAACCATTTCCCCCATTAAAAGCAACGGCTGAAAACCTCTCGCAAGCCATCTTCACCGTAAATCGACATGCAAAGACAGCTCCAAATCCTAAATATTTATACAGGCTTAAAAAAGAAGCTATAAATAAAATGATTGGAGAAGGAAAGGCCAAAAAAGTTGGCTTGCATTTTTCCAGGAACCCAAGGAATAGCCAGCAACAGTCTGATGTGCTGGTCGTGTGCGGACACTATTCGTTTCACATACCTCCAACTAAAGACGATTTTAAGGAGTTGCCGCATCTTGGCAGTCTAAACGAAGCGATTCGGAATCCAAAGGCACAGATTCCACTCGGCCAGGCAAAAAAGCTGCTTCAATCATATACTGGAATAATCGAAGACAAGCGGGATCCGGACAATAAGCGGCAATACAAAAAACCGGTCTTTAAAAAGCTTGGTGAAAGCTATTTGTGAACGACCCTTCCTTATCGTCTGTTTTGGGACAAGCTGTCTATGTTGAAGGACGCACCTCCTCGTTTTCCATTTGCATTTGGAATGTAAGCAAAACAAAAAAGCCGGTTTTCCCGGCTTTTTTTGTTTATTGAGTCAATTTCACAATGTAATGAGCTAAACCGAAAAACGAAAGAATTTGTCTAGAGATACAGGAGAATACTGTAACAGACGAATAATACTATCTTAATTTTTGTTTTTCAATTAAAGGAGTAAATTTCACAATGTAACAAGCTATACCGAAAAACGAATGAAGGTGTCTAAATTAACAGGAGTATGCCGTAAGAAACGAATGATACTGTCTTAATTATAAATAACCGTTCGTTTTTCAGTTAAAGAATGCTTTTTATGAAATTCACTCAAAGAACTGCTTTATGAAATTCATTCGAATTCATTCTATTATAAAATATGTTTGTCAATTAAGTTGACAAGTTCTGCAATTTCTGGTTTGCTGACTTGAGCCTCGGCCCCGACCATTTCCCCTTTGTGGCGAAGGTCGTCGGTAATAAGCGATGAAAAAATGATCACTGGCAGCTTTTCAAAAGCGGAATCAGTTTTAATTCTTTTTGTTAAGTGATGCCCGTCCATTTGCGGCATTTCGATATCTGTAATGACAAGCTGAATTTCTTCCGCAATATCCTTGCCGTCTGCAGCAAGGTTTTCGAGATAAGTTAAAGCTTCACTGCCGTTTTCGCAAAATTCGATTGACTGAAATCCTGCCTCGGACAGCGTATCTTGTAAAAGCTTTCTTAGCAAGGGAGAATCTTCTGCCACCAGCAGCTTTTTATCTGAACGCGCCCTTGGTCCCAATTTTTTTACTTGCTCGACATTAATCCCTGACTCTGGATTAATATCAACGACAATTTTTTCAAAATCGAGCAGCAGTACCATTTCATCATGTAACTTGATCACACCGGTAATTTGGCTTTCGATTCCGTGGTACATGTCTGAAGGCTTTTCTATTTGGTTCCACGATATGCGGTGGATTTGCGTCACACTATGTACATGGAAAACAATCTTTTGTTTATTAAATTCCGCCACAATAAACTTATCTTGTTCAGGAGTTTCAGATGGTGGAAATCCCAGTGCATTTGCCATATTTATCACCGGCAAAACTTCTCCTCTTAATTCAATGATGCCTTCCACGTGAGGATGCGCATGAGGGATCTTGACCACTGTAGCAGGATTGATGATTTCCTTTACTTTAATAACGTTTATGCCAAATTTATTGATTCCAATTCCAAATTCGACAATTTCGAGCTCATTTGTACCGCTTTCCAGCAGGATTCCTTGTTTATTATCCAAATTTTGTTCGCCCTTCCTAAACATATTACAAAACTATATATCATAAATATCGGCATTTACTAATCATTGTTAAATGATTTATTAAAAAACAGCGCGACTCTTCTTGAAGTTTCGCGGCGAAATTGCAAAAAACCCGTTTTTCCAAACCGGTTTTCAAAGTAATTAATTGTTCTCTTCAGGAATCCTTGAATGAATGTACAGGCCGATTAAAGTTAAGATCATTAACGAACCAATCGCCATTCTGCTTGCGATATCCCCATGATCAGCAAAGACAAGGGTGATTGTCCCGTAGATTAACGGACCAACAATCGAAGACACTTTGCCTGAAAAGGCGAACAGGCCGAAAAATTGGCCCCGTTTGTCGTCTGGAGTCAAATCAACGATATAGGTCCTCGTCGTTACCCACATAGAACCTAAGGCAACACCAAACATGCTGCCTGCCAGCCAGAACATCCATTCATAGATCGCAAAGGTCGCGATCAACAGTGCAACAAGCAGCAGTACGCCCACGTATTTTACCGCTTTGTTTGCTCCTTTTGCCTTTGTCACATAGCCGAAAATAAACGAACCGATAATACTCGATATAGTCGAAACGAGATAAAGCAAAATAAACTGGCCGGTTGAAAATCCAACAATCGTTTTGGCATAGATGGCCATCATCGCAATCGTTGTCGAAATGGCATCATTCAAAAAGAAATAGGCGATCATAAACAAAAATATCGGTTTATACAATGTCATCTCTTTAAAAGTTTTGATAATTTCTCTATAGCCGCCGAGAAACGATTCTTTCTGTATATTATCATGAGGTTTGTCTTTGACAAAAAAGAATAAGGGCAAAGAAAAAGCTAAAAACAAAAGCGCAGTTGGAATAAATGCTTCATGAAAACCGTCATCACCGACAAATGGATAAACAGCGAGGCCAACTAAAGTTCCAATATATCCGACCGCGACGCCAAATCCAGAAATTAACGGGATTTCTTGCTTAGAGCCTAAATCGGAAATCATGGTATCATAGAATACAAGACTGGAATGGTAAAAGAATTTGGCGATAATAAATAGGATGATAACAAGCGCGAACGATAACGGTACGCCAAAAAGCTCACCGGGAAGTTTCCATCCTCCAAATATCCCCATGAAAAAAGTGGCGATAATCGAAAGGAGTGAAAAAATAACAATATACTTCTTTTTTCGCCCCGTCCCGTCAATCAAAACCCCAAATAATGGAGAAAAAAGGACCAGAAAAAAGCTTGCAATCGCATTTGAATAGGAAACAAATGTGCTCGCAATTTGGTTTAAAACCTCATTTTCCCCGATAACCTCCTGCAAATAAAATGGGAAAAATATCGTATTGATGTTTGAAGAAAAAATCGTATTGGCAAAATCGTATAAAGCCCACGATAAAATAGGCAAAGTAAAATATAAACGCCACGGGCTGATTTTGCCAGCCTGGCCGACCGGCTTTTCAAGCTGTCCCATTCGTTCATCCCCTTAAAAATCTTTTCTCTGATAGTAATACCATTATATGCTTTAAAAACCCTGCTAACTTTACAAAAATTTACACAACTTGAATCAATTTCATAAATTTAACCCCTTGAACCCCAATGGTTCTGAGACGCAAAAAAAGG
>NZ_PGVC01000075.1:0-1628 GCF_002860225.1 Bacillus sp. V33-4 | reverse complement strand
GTTTGAGTCAAGCATTTGTTGGCGGAATTTATTTCCACCTAAAACGTGTAAGCGGATTCATGAATTTGGGGTTCTTTCTTGTTGATCAATAGTCGTTTTTTAAAATCCTTTAAGTGCCTTTAAGGCTATGTATACCGGAATATTTCCCTTTCCCTTTAGATATTGAATATTATCCCTAGTGGCTTCACCAATTGTGCTTGTCACCCTCTCCACATAATGCCTTGGTGGGTTCGTTACCTCTTTGGACTCTGTCCATCTCTCAACCCGCCCAAACAACGTTTTCAAAGCCAGTTTGTCCAGGAATGCCACCAATCCGGTGATCATGGCACTTGCACCGTTTTCCACCCAGCTGCGGCCGTTTTTCAGCCGTTTTGCGAACACGCTCATCGTTCCTTCCGCACTCCCCATCGGCCGCATTCTTTCCGTATCGATCCCTTTTTCCTTCAGCCATTTACGATAGTCGCCTAAGGCCTCCGGATACTGTTCCAGCTGATGAATCAATTCCTCCAGCCGTTTCTCCTGCGCTTCTGTTTCGAGTGTTCCAACTGCACTATTCAGTTCTGTAATCAATTTTTCGCCGTTGTAGGAGGCAAGTGCCTTTTGCATTTCCCGGTAGCGGGGATGTTCACGAAACAGCCTTCGGATATCACGTGCCACATGGAAGCGGTCAATCGAAAAGAAGGCACGCCCGTTGAAGTGCTCCCGGCAAGCCGTTATCCACTTCGCCCCGTCGCCGTTTATCACAAGCCTGTGGACGGCTGGATCATATTCGAATGTGTCAATGAGAAAGTCCTCAAACGCTTCCCAAAAGGGCTCTTTCCCGCGATGGACGAAATGCCTTTTATCTTTAAGAGCGACTCGTTTTCCGTTGATTTCCCATCCTTGATGGACCGCTGCTATCTTTTCTTCCTTGCCCCTTTTCCCTTTCTCTTGCCTCTTCACGTATAACCCGTCCACCTCCACAAACAAAACAGGACGGTGTATAGGTTGGCGTTCTTTCGGGATGCTGGTTACCTTTAAAAGGTGCTGCCGGATGGCTTCATGGCTGATGACACGATAGCCAAGCAGAGTCTCAAGTGTGTTGGCTGCCTTGCGGTAAGAAGGGCCCGTAACGGCCAGCTCAATGGCTGCTTCCTCAATCAAGGGACTGAATCCGCCCGCACCCTCGAACTCCAAATAACGGTCAAGGAGATAGACATACTCGCCTGTCTGCCTGTCCCGATAATAATTCCTTTCTACCTCGATTTCCCCAAATATGCTGACCAACTTCAGCACGCGCTTGTCTTGAAGACGATACTTCTTTACATCGCGTTCCTTTGCGATCTGTTCGTCCATTTCTGTCAGTACGCTGGTCATGACAGTCGAAAAGGTTTCCTGTAATTTCCTCCATACCAGTTGCTCAATCTGTTTTAAATTTGGATAATTCGTGGTATTCTTTTGCATGAGGGTCACTCCTTAGAATCGGGTTTTTGTCGACTATGATTCTAACAAGAGGAGACCCTCTTTTTCACGTTTTTTGCTTTTCCTACCGCGCGTTCGCTTGGTGGCCCTTCTCATCCAGCTAACGGCTACGCCATTATCTGGATGAGAAGGGAAATAATTCTCCTACAAACATTTTACTCATACTT
>NZ_PGVC01000074.1:0-4005 GCF_002860225.1 Bacillus sp. V33-4 | reverse complement strand
TAAAATTAGCGAAGATTTAGAGTCTTTTTAATATTAAAATTTAATTAATGCAACACTAGTGATTTTTCCTATACAACTAAAATTCGCAATGTCTTTAGCATCAGTCGTGCCGTCCGGAACTTTGCGGACACCATGGGTGAGGATAAGTAATTATTTGAGGAACGTCATGGAAGCACAAAAATTTTCCGGTCCACCTCGTGGACTAACGCCTATTTTTTCGCTGAGCGAAACTTTTTTTGACTTCCGTTACTTTTATAGCGAAGATTAAAAACGTTGCTGTAGACCCACTTGCGAAACATTTGGTAAGATAGGCAAGGACTATAAATGGAGGACTAGCCATGGATCAAGACAAATACACTGCTTTAAAAATGGGAGAACGTGGAGCGATGATCAGTATTATCGCTTATCTCTGCCTTTCTGCCTTGAAATTATTTATTGGATATACCTCTGACTCCAGAGCCTTAGTGGCAGACGGATTGAATAATTCAACTGATATTATTGCATCGGTCGCCGTTTTAATAGGATTGAGACTATCGCAAAGGCCTGCCGATGAAGATCATCCCTATGGCCATTGGAAATCGGAAACGGTTGCGTCTTTACTTGCTTCTTTTATTATGATGGCTGTAGGTATACAAGTTCTATATAGTGCAGGTACAACCGTTTTTTCCGGAGATCACCAGGCTCCTGCACCGATTTCTGCGTGGACAGGCTTTCTGAGTGCTGTCGTTATGTATTTGGTTTATCGTTATAATAGAAATTTAGCAATAAAAATAAACAGCCAGTCTGTAATGGCTGCCTCAAAGGACAATCTTTCTGATGCCTGGGTCAGTATTGGAACGGCTATTGGAATTGTCGGTTCACAATTCGGCCTTGCCTGGCTGGACCCTTTGACTGCTGTTATTGTCGGTTTATTGATTTGCAAAACCGCTTGGGTTATTTTCCGCGAAGCTTCCCATCATTTAACCGATGGCTTTGACGAGCAGAAAATTGACGACTATAAAGAAACAGTGCAAACGATTTATGGTGTCAAGGGAATTAAAACAATCAAAGCCCGGAATTACGGAAATAACATAGTCGTCGATATCATTATTTTTGTAAATTCGAATTTGGATATCCGCAATGCCCATGATATATCGACAAATGTCGAAGAAGCATTAATAAAAGAGCACGATGTTTACGATGTCCATGTCCATGTTGAACCAAATTAACTGTTTATGTATTTGGAGAAGATCATTGTACAGTTTTATCTTCTCCAAACATTCCGATTAAACAGTTGTACTTTTGATTCTGGATCTTTCTGTATTTCTCGATACTTATCCGTGATTTCCACTAAATTACTCACCGCCGATTCAAACTCTCGCTGCGACAATTGTTTGTTTGCCAGGGCCTGACAGAGAATGGCTATTGCAATTGGCATCGTATCAACATTCACATTCACATTTACATCGACATCTGAGTTACCGCTATCGCCAATGGAAGACTGGGTAATTTGAGACTCATTAACAGACTCATTTTGTTCATCGGGATGGGATTCCTGTTCCCGAACCCGAAATGGATAATTGATCCCTCGTGGTTTCATAAAAATCCTCATTTCAAATCCCAGTTAATTTAAGAATAGGGGTATAAGAATATACCCCTGGTTCGTTAAAGATCATTTTATTATTGTTAGTCTTGCTCCTGGTCGTTGTCTTGCTCTTGATCTGCTTCTTGATCAGCATCAGCATCGGCACGAGTGCGAGCTCTTGCTCTCGATTCAGAATCAACATCGACATCAATGTGAACTTTGGCGTTTCCACTGTCGACAACCTTCGCTTCCGCCCTGTTGTAGTTCCTATTTTTCAGCTTGTTATCTGTTTCCACCTCGGAATCCACTTCAGAGTCGCTTCTGGAATCATTCTCGTTATCAATATCAACATCAGACTCGCTATCGGACCTTGACCAGCTCCTGCTTCGATTGTCTCCGCCACCGTTATTTCGGAACCATGGTTTATTCATCTGTTTTACACCCCTTTCTCTTTGCTTAATCCTATACTATTCAGCTAACCTAAAACTAATTGGACAAAAACCTTAGTGCAAATGTGGAATTTTCCGCTTCCGTTGATTGTTTTTCTGGGGAGAATCATTATGGACGAAGATTCCCTATCCTTACACAGGCTGTAACAGGATTTTGCACGGTGGATTTTTCATTCAATAATACGAGTACACCATTAAAAGGTTAGGCTTCAATTTATCTTATTTTTCTCAGTATCTTTCCGTGAAAAAAAAGCATCATTTTTGAATAATGCTTTTGGTAATTGCTCAAAATTCGCTAAATATAGAACTTCATGTAGGGTTTTTCTTGCTTATAATAGTCAAGCCTGTCTTGCAATGTACCCGAATGGAATTCAAATCTATGGCCATCCGGATCTGTAAAGTAGATCGATTGTTTGTCCCGGTCATCCCTTTTACGGCCGGGCAGAATATTTACGTTTAAGCTTTTTAAGTGTTCATACATTTTTTCAAAATCGTCTTCGTCGAGTGAAAAAGCAATATGGGTGTAAGAATCATTTGTTTCACTTCTATCTATATCCTTTTCCAGGTTTAAGGCCAGCCACATCCCCAAGAAGTCAAAATAGGCTGTACTCTTCCCCTGAACTAAAAGTTTGGCTCCAAACACATTTTGATAAAACTCAATAGACTTATCTAAATCCGACACAGAAAACAAGAAATGATTTAACCCTTTGATACGCAAAAATACATCCTCCTCCCACCTTTTTTGTATTTGGTATTGCCACTAACTTCCCATCCCCTTAATTGCTCCAGCATACTCAGGGGTATTACATAACACTTTACAACCCACTCTGTTCAGATAAAAGGGAAAATGTGCTCACTAGATAGCCAGTTCCAATGACTTTTGTATCCCACTACGTTCAGATAAAACACTCAATTTTAACACGAGAAGAACCCCGATACTATCAAGGGCTAGACACAATTTCTTGATATACATCGTTTTCAAGTTCTGCTGTAAATTGGTAGTTGTTGTTTCGATTTAAAAAGGAAGCTCAATTCTCTTTTTAAAAAGTAATGGAAGTATCTCTCACTACCATTTTATCTCAATAAACACTTTGATTATGGTAAAAAGATGAAAAGTTTGTGAAAAACTTAACATAATTTGTCGAATAAAAGAGAATAACTCCTTTATCTTGATTGTTCCCACAACATTTTATGCCTGCTTTTTCAATTCCCGGGGAAATAATGCAGATGACGACATTTCGATGATCCTTGATCCCGATTAAGCAAAGGTACAATTCAATTGGGAGATTGTCGCAATGGTTCAATTTTCTAGATTTCCTGTTTGACTTGCTGCCGTAGGTCTTCCAATTCATTCAAAAGTTTCATGACGAGCTCATCGCTTTGCTTTAGCTGTTCATTTAAAAGGAAAATCGTATCCTCTTCCCATTTAAAAGGGTCGCCATTATCCGGTGTGCGGGAAATGTTTTCATACACGTCACCTTCCTCACTCTTATCCGGACGGAAGTAGACCGCTACTTCACATCCTTCATCCCCGACGGCGATCCTTTTTCTTAAGCTTACTTTTCCATATCCGAATTTACGGGAAGCAATGCCCCCAAATACGCTTGATGTCATATTGCATAAATGAGGAGCATCCTTAACAACCTCCCCAAAAGGACACTCTTTTGCTTTCACAACCACATGATCTTCATGAACAGCTGAAATATAAAAGTGGCCTCCAATCGAATTTTTCAGATCTACGATCACTTCCGCATACTCATCAATCGTCCAGGCCGCATCTTTATCACCATAAAAGCTTTCAATCCATTCCCCTGTCCGCAGCCCAATTTGCCGCACATATTCATCGGCCGTCTTCCCAACTGTCTTCTGGTGGATATGTGCATATTGAGTGATGAGTTTTGAAAGGAACACTGTTCCCGTAAGCGCCGACTTGGTATGAGTAAAATGTTTGTAGGAGAATTATTTCCCTTCTCATCCAGATAATGGCGTAGC
>NZ_PGVC01000073.1:0-22936 GCF_002860225.1 Bacillus sp. V33-4 | reverse complement strand
CATGAATCCGCTTACACGTTTTAGGTGGAAATAAATTCCGCCAACAAATGCTTGACTCAAACCCAGGCCGTTATTTACTTGTTTTAATTGTAAATCATTATAGTCCAAATAGGTTTGCGCATCCGTGTCGTAACTAATATTTTTATCGGCTGTCTTGAAATACGGGTGGAATCCGGCATAGAGCGGCATTGCGGAATCGGATCGATTGACATATTCCTGGTTGATCGTTAAAGTGCCATCTTTCAACACGTATGTAAAAATCACTTCAAAGTCAAAAGGATAAGACTTTTTCATCTCATCATTGCTTTCCAAACTCAACGTGATCGACGCTTCTCCATCCACACTAGTGCCGATAACTTCCCATGGTTGATTTCTTGCAAACCCATGGTTTTTCATCTTGTACACTTGATCGTTCCACATGTATTCCCCATTTTGCAATTGACCGGATATCGGGAACAGGATTGGGATTCCGCCTCTAATGTTCGCATCTGCGTCATAAAATGTTTTTTTATTCAAGAACAATAGTTCTTCACCTTGAACGCCAAATCCGATAATGATTCCGCCGCGTTCAGGTGCGATCTTTAGCCATGAATTGGCTGATGAATCGGTCAGTTCGTAAATTTTGTATTTTTCATCTTGATACTGTTTTATTTCGAACATATACTCCCCGCCTTTTCACTATATAGGTACAGAAAACCTCTGCTTCTCCTTAAAATATACCCATTCCTGAAAACCAATTTCCTTGAGGCGCTGTCTGACCGCTTCAAAATCTTCACCGACGCGTTCCGGATCATGCGCGTCAGAACCGAAAGTAACCTTAACTCCATAAGACAAGGCCATCTCAAGAATATCATCTGCGGGATACCAGCCGCCACAGTACTTCGTGTTACCTGACGTATTAATCTCTATGGCAATGTCATATTCGCCAATGACCTTTAATGTACGTTCAAGTGCTTCCGTTTGAATGGACGAAAACTCAGGGTAAAAGCCCTTCATGGCATCAATATGACCGAGAATTTGAAACATCCCGCTCCGGGCCGATTGATCGATAAGATCGTAATACGTTTCCTTTGTTACTAATTTTTGTTTATTTGAAAGACCTTCCCATCTATCTTTTTTAAATATGTTGATGCCATCAACATAATGTACCGAACCAATCACGTAATCGAAAGGATAACTTTCATAATTACGGCGATAAACTTCTGCGTGCTCCGGAAAAAAATCGGATTCAACACCAAGCAGAACTTCAATCTTCCCTTTATACTCTTCTTTTAACTGAAGAACCTCTGCTATGTATTCAGGAAAATGACTTTTGCCCATCGTGATGAGCGGAAAAGGTTGATCTTCTTCACTTGCAAAATGCGGAGAGTGATCGGAAATACCGATGATGTCCAGCCCGTTTTTAATCGCTGCTTCAATGTAATCGCGGATTTCTCCGCGCGCATGGCCACAGCGGTGGTGATGGGTATGAAAATCAAATTTTACATCAGAGTTCATTTGTCGATGCCACCTCGTTCCTTTTGGTTAAAAAGGCATTTTAATCTCCAAGAAAGTTTTAAAGTGTACCCTAAAATACAATTGACAAATTTATTTTAACACAAATATAGAACTTTCTTTCCGGGGAAGCACCTATACTACTACGCTACAGTATGTTAATGCCATCGGAATCAGCAACTAAAAAAAGCCCAGATTATATTAGCACTGAGCTTATTTTAGTTTTTAAAATATCCAGATTAAAATGTATAAAGCAACCATCATCCAGCAGGTAGCAGTCTAAAAAAGTTTATTCATTATGTTTTGTGTTCAATATCAATAAGCTTATTCCCGAAAAATTGAGGGACAACTGAAAATACATTAAGTTCGGAGGCAAATTGCACCTCATTCCCCAGCCCATATTCTTCAAGTTCTTTGCCTACAACGGATTCATATAAAAATCCGTCATAGTTTTCTGCATGCTTCCGGTAAAACAATAGTGCTGTTTTGGCAGCATCTGTCATCATATAATCTTCACTATTTTCACCTATTAAACTGTCGAGAAAATACCCGGCACCTAAAAAGTCTTCCATACTAAAGGATCCATCAGAGCCGGAACATACAACAATAATATCTTCTCCCCGGTCTATCCTTTTAATATGGCTTGCAACGTGTGCACCATTTACCATGGAGGATGTGTATATTTTTTTTGCTTTCATAGCTTTGTTAATTGCTACTGTTCCATTGGATGTAGACAGGATAAGTGTTTTCCCTTCCACATGGTTTTTAAGCGAAGTTGGCCATGGAGGCAAAAAGCCATCAATGATCCGTCCTTCAAGTTCTCCAGCTAAAATAAAGCTGTTGTCCGGAAGTATTCTTGCTGCTTCCAATCCATGGATACTATCTCTAACAGGAACTACTTCTTTTGCTCCATACTCCAGAGCAGCAGCAATTGTCGTCGTCGCTAACAGGACATCAATAACGACAGCAATGTGCCCCTCCATTAGCTCGGGATCAACCATTTCTTTTTGAAAAATAACATGAACCGTTCCCATCACTCAGCTCCTCAATTGTCGTACCATCAGTTCTCAGATATCTTTTATGTCAGCAATCGCACGTTTTAATATATCAATGGCCAGGTCTGCGCCGCTGCGCATAAGGTTTATCCTAATACCCGTTTTGATGAAACTTGGATTAGCTTCCAGAAATGAACCGGATACGCGATAAATCATCGGGAGCACTTCAAAACGTGACTCTGCCCCAACAGGGTAAATAGCAGCACCGTACTTTTCACTTTCTGCTATAACTTGTTGTGCAATGGCAGTTTTAAACTCAACAATGACATTTTTTTCTTGGGCATTGGCAACCTGCGCCTGTTTAACTTGCGGGACGACCCCGTCATTTAATAACTCGGTTAAACGGTGGGTTTCCTCATTTTGTACAGCCATCGTTACAGGGGTAAGGACAAGCGACCGAAGAAGCTCCATTGCCTCATATCCCTGAACTTGCCCACCACCGGAATAATTCCGTTCAACGATTGTGTGGATTGCTTTTTCTTCCCCAACGATTACTCCAATTCCCGGAGGTCCTAACAACTTAAAGCCAGAGAAACAAGAATACGAGGCACCCAATTCCACCCCAATTTCTGGAACCTTAAAAACGGTATAATTATCATCAACTACAACAGGAAGATCAGGCCTGATTTTCTTCACTTCCCGGATCAAGGAAGATAAGTTATATATATCATCAGGCATTTGCCGTGAATGCTGAGCGTAAAAAACTTTACAATCTTTGTGCTCAATTATAGCCTGCTCTACTGCTTCAGTATCATTGAAATTCACAAAAACCGGATTCAATCCTAGTATCCGAACGGTTTCCTTTGTGGTTGTATACATAGGGCTGCTATGCATGAACAATTTATCACCCGGATCGAGGAGAGCCGATAGTGTGTACCGAATAGCTCCAGTTCCTGCCCCTCTAATCAACACACAAGCCTGTACGCCAAAAAATTCCGCCAGTACACTCTCTACTTTTTTTGTTTGATTTGGCTTTCCTATACCGGGAACGACGCCCAGATCACCCTGGTTAAAAAATTCATTGCCGGTGAACTCCTCAGCAATTGCTTTCGTTAGCTCAAATTGTTTTTTCTTTGCTGCATCGATATTCATGGTTTTTAAAAGTGCTGAATTCAAGAAATACCACTCCCAACATAATAAAAAGTCGTTGCCTGCCTTAAATTCTGAAAAGATATCCAAATCACTAAATGGTGTACAATCCGACTAATGCCAGGATATTTGCCAGGATTCCTACGATAATTGCGGCAATTGGTCCAGCAGCTAAACGAATAACAGGTTTGCCCGCAATTTCATTCAAAATGTAAAGAGCAACAACCATAAACATTCCAGTACCCGGCCATATTAGATTTGCAGCATTTATACCGCCTACTAATAATGCAATCTCGAGAATTTGTAGCATAGCCGTTCTAATATTATCGCCTGATAACTTTAAGGCAGGAAATTTATTTAAAAAGCTTCCTATTTTCCCCAGGCTTAAAATTTCGGCACCCATAGCTCCGGCCCCTAATACCCCGGCCATTAATGGATTGGCCGATACATAACCGATACCAATTAACCAGTCACACCATCCGTTCGTCGCATAAACACCACTTACTAGTGCCGTTGTAATAATTAAGGGCATAAAAGCAAGTGCTTGGATAAAAGCTACCAGAGCGGCAGACATGATCTCGCCTTCGCCCAGCAAAGCCGCTGCAATCGGTTCACCCGCTATCCAATGATAATTGGCCGCAATCGCAAGAATTGCACCCATTGGCAATAAGAAGTAAATGTTTTTTCTAATCCGTTTCACATTTTCAGTAAATAGACCTTCACCAACGTCTTCCGCTCTTGTTTTATTACGGGACGCATACAGAATTAAGCAAATCATACCTACCAACATAGCAATTCCCTGAGTACTTAAAGCAACTTCATTCCCTGATATATTAATAGGATTTATTCTTTCGGTGATAACCCACCCTAATGAGGAAAGTAAAAATGTAATGAGACCTTTTATTTTTCCAAACTGGTAACCTACTGCAACAGCTGGAAATGCAACAAATGCATAAATAATTGGATCGCCTACAGAAGCCAATGCATCTAAAAAGTTTACTGGTAAATATCCGAAACCTTTGATGATCGCATCCAATGTAAGGGGTACAACTGCCCCATAGACGACACCAATAACGACAGCAAGCGTGGTATTTTTAAAAAATGTTCCGATGATATCGGCTGAAAGCAGGACAATGTGAATAACGATAATCCCGCTTGCTATTGTAATTGGCATCGCAAAACCAGTGATAAATCCAATGCTAATAGCAAATGAGATCCCGCCCAACTCACGTCTGGTCATATTTCCATTTAAATATTCAGGCATGATCGGTCTCAGTCCATCATGATAAACGGCAATTGCGCGATTAGCTAAGTAAGTGGCATATCCCCCCATAACAGCAAACACTACGACTTTAATAATCTCTATCAATTCCATCTCCTAACCCCCTAAAATAAAAAGTAGATTCTATTTTTCTTTTAATAGCTTCACAATCATTGAAACAGAAGCTTCTACTTGATCACCTGTAAATCCAAACGCCTTTGCTCCTTTACCGATAACCTCTTTAACCCGCTCTTCTTTCGGTGCCCTGCCAGCCATGGCTATCGTTGCACATTTATTCATACCTAATAGTCCATAAGCCATTCCAAGGGCTCCCCCAGCCCCGCTCTGACATGCGCCGACATAATAATCATATTCTCCTGTTTTCACTTTCAGCGCTGCTTCTGTATCACTAAAAATATCAGCGCTCATATTTGGTCCTCCTTCTCTTTCAATAATTTCTTTTATCTCTGCTTTGTTTAATTGGCCCCCGATTGCAAACTTGGTCATCAAACTCACTCCTTTTTAATCACGTAAAATTCTGTTAAGTTCCCTCAATGTTACATACTTGGCTTATTTCATTTAGCTTCACCTCCTGAATTTAACTGGAATATTAAGCTATAATGGATATATAAATAATCTTTTTCCGCTTCCGGCAATCCTGATCCCCACTGCTGCTCGATATTAAAAATTTCATTGTTTGTCTTTTCTTTAAATCCCGAACTTAATGCTTCATTCACAACTGCCTCTGGTGGTTGTTCGATTTTTTCTCCTCGTGCCAATCTTGTCAGTGCCATTGGCAGATGGGTAAAAAGCATCTCTCCTTGCAAGACTTGTTCCCGTTTCAATGTCGACGTCAAATGTTCAAAAGCATTTTTAGTTACAATAGCCGCCGTGTTTGTGATTGTTTCTGATAATTGAAGTACCTTTAGCCTCTCATCGAGTTCTTCTTTAATCATTGCGAACCTCCAATATACAGTATTTAGTATTATTAACCAGTAAACTTCCAGCCCCTTTTCACACCTCGAAAATATTTCGTTCGATTTTTGGGAAAAAAGCTAGTAAGTAGATAGTTTAATAAATTTCATAAAACATATCTTTAATTAAAAAACGAACAATTATTTAAAATTAAGACAAATTCATTCGTTTCATGTGGAATCTTCCTGGTTTATTAAAGACAATTTATTCCGTTTTTCGGTTTAGATTAATATATTGTGAAATTTACTCAGTTACTAATTTAATATTGAGGAAACCTTTCTCCCGACTCTACCATCCGTTGAGCCTTTAAGACAATTTCCGCATCAAGCAGGGTGATTTGTTTTATTACTTCTGTTCGGCTGCTGTCAACGACAATAGTGGCTTCTGATGTGTCTAATGTTAATCTTTTAGCTTCTTCTGATTGAAAATCCACTGCATTAAAGGTTTCTACAGAGCGAATCTCGTCTATATTCCAAACTGCAGCATCTATTTGGTTTTCTTTTAACATTTGAAAAAGCTGCATATAATTTACATCAACAAATTCCACATCAAGTCCCTGGCACTCAAGAAGGGTGACTGTTGCTTGATCAGGTGACGAGCGATCAATTCCAATCCTCATGCCGGATTCTATTCTTTTTTTTGCGGGATTTGCCAGAAACACCTTATGTTTTGAAACATAGGACCCTAAACCAAATGACTTAACAATCTCCAATCCTTTATGTAGCTTAATCCCCTCTTCAGCCGCCAATCGGGAAACAATCGCAAAATCATAACGCCTGCTTTTGAGTGCTTCTAAGCGATTGCTGGCTCCCCGCATGTAAGCCAGACTGATCCGTTTGTTTAAGCGCTCGAATCCATCAACAATTCCTGTCGCAAGCCCTTCATATTTTTTGGAATATGGCAAAGGCATTACTCCGACCAACGGACCTGTACCTGATATATCCAGTAAAACGCTTACATCTTTATTTAATAAAAAAGTGCCCAGATGGCCTCTCGCTTCCAGTTCGATCGCACCCAGCATTTCCAACAATTTTATCGATCCTTGGACCGTTCCTCTCCCCAAATTAAGCCTTTCACAAAAGTCGGAAACCGTCGGGATTTTTTGGCCGTTTTCAATGGCAAGCAGTTCTAATGCTATATTTTTTGTAGCTAAACCGTTTTTAGAATACAAAATTTCCCACATCTTTTTTTACTCCTAGCCGTAATATACTATATCCTGTATGTTGAATATATCAATATTCAGACAATTCGTAAAGAAAATTTTTTGCAGGTTAGCCTGAGCAACTTGTTAAAAGGTAAAAATAGAAACCGTAACCCTTACGTTTGGATTACGGTTTCCGTAAAATTTTCGAAAGGGGCCGTGAACACCGATTACATCCAGATAGTTGGAAATCGGTTTTAACCAATATTTATTACTTTCTCAAGCTTCGAAACCGCTTTGTCATCAGCAACGACAATGACATTTTGGTGATTTCTTAACACGGAAGCGGGGCAGTCAGTGCCTACCACACCTTCAAACATCCGGTATATTGCGTCAGCTTTTTGTTCTCCTGATGCAAGAAGCAATATTTCTTTGCTTTTTAAAATCGTCGCTATTCCCATGGTGATCGCATGTGTTGGCACTTCGGAATAATCATCAAAATAACGCGAGTTTGCTTTTCTTGTTGATTCCGTCAATTCGACAATATGTGTCCTCGTATCGAAGGGGGTTCCTGGTTCATTGAACCCGATATGCCCGTTCCCGCCAATCCCGAGAATTTGTAAATCCACGCCACCGATGCTGTCAATCAGTTTTTCATAGCGCTTCGCTTCTTTTTTAATATCGCTTGCAGTACCTCTAGGTATATGAACATTTTCGTTCGGAATATTAATATGATTGAACAGATGCTCGAACATAAAATAACGGTAACTATTCGGATGATCTGCTGCAATCCCCGCATATTCGTCCAAATTGTACGTGAACACATGCTCATATGATGTGTGATTCTTTCGGTAATCTTCAATTAACAATTCGTATGTCCTGACTGGCGTACCGCCCGTCGCAAGACCAAGTAATACTTTTGAATTGGACTTTACTTTTTCAAGTATATGCCGGGCTACAAATTCACTCATTTCTTCATGACTTCTAACTTTAACAAGCCTCATCTTCTCATTCCTCTCGTTAAAAGGCATGTACGGAACCTTATAAATTTTTAAAATATTAGATGATTTCGTTTAAAAAGCTTGTACCGAACTCAGGCTTATCGACACCCGTGAATTCCGCCATCGTTGCCGCGATATCCGCCATTGTTTCCCTTGTTCCAATTGAAACAGGCTTTACCTTTTGGCCAACGATTAAAATCGGAGTTTGTTCGCGTGTATGATTGGAGTGGCCTATCGTCGGGTCGTTTCCGTGATCAGCGGTAATAATAAGAATGTCCTCTTCCGCTAATTCAGGAATAAAAGAAGCTAAAAACTGGTCAGACTCTTCCAATACTTCTTTATACCACTGGCTGTCTTCTTTATGCCCGGCCAAATCTGTTTCTTGAACATTTACCAAAAATACTGCGTTTTCTTCGCTTTTGCGGTAAAGTTCGCGATACGTTTCAAGAACATCTTTTGTATTTACGACCGGGTCCTTATATCCATTTGCCTGAATCACATCAGCCGTTTTGCCGATTCGGTAGACAGGAATATTGTTCGTTTCCGCCATATAGGCAAATTGTTTCTCAAAATCAACTCCGTAACCTAAATGAAGGACATGATAGCCCTCGCCATAAACATTTGCTTTTGGGCTGTCGACTCCCCATTGTACATCATTTTTGTTCTTCACAACTGAAAGAATCGTTTCTATATTGCTCTTTTTATTGCCAAAGACAATCACCCTGCTTGTATCGACATTTTCCCTGACTATTTTTCCGATTTTCGTCAGTTCTTCAAAAGATAGTTGATTCAAGTCTCCGACTACATTAATAATGTTGCCAACTTGTGATTCAAGGTTGTCTCCAATGACAGCAGCGTTATTGACAAGCAAAACCGTCACTCCGGCAATGGGATAGACCACTTCGTAGCCTTGTAATTCCAAAGCACGTTTAATTTGCGGTCCTACGTCCTTCATTAACCGTTTGTTCGAGACTCCCGGCTTGCTTCCCATTAATTCCTGATGCCCCATAAAGGTATCAGCCCCTGGATGGGCCAGGTTGCTTTTTCCATACGCAGCCGTTGGTGTCCCGATATCATCGGCAATTTTGCCTAACCCAAGCTCAATTAACGTAGGAATATTTAAATCTACAGTTTCTCTTATGTGTTTATAAGTATTGGCGTTTACGTCTTCTGGTTTTACTTCTATACAATCCTCCATGGCACCAACACCAAATCCATCTAAAACGAGTAATGTGATTTTTCGCATTTCTTACATCCCCCTTCTTTGGAAAAAAACGAGCTCGGGATTTTCGGAATTCACGTTTCTGACATATGCAACATGCGCTCTTGTCACAAATATTTGTGTCCGAAACGATTGAATGACGGAATCCCCAACGTTCATATTATTTTTCCGCTCCAGGCAGCCATAGTAATCAATGTTTTCAGGTGATACACAATCGACCGTTGTTCGCTGCGATATGATAGCTGATCCATTACTCCCGTATAATGCACCCTCCATATTAGAACGGGCATAATATCCTCCCGCAATTGTATAGGCGTACTTTTCATCCATATGGGATATTTCCGATGCATAAACGATGCCCGGGATTTCCTGTAAATCCTCTCGATAGGCATGTAATGGCGTCGTTCCTGTTAAGGCATGTCCCGGTTCGCCATGTGTAACACCGTAATCTTTTAGCATTGGGATCGTATGGCAGCTTGTCGCGCTAGGTGCATTGACATGCGTAACAGCAATGCCTTTATTTTCTAATACTTCTCGGGATTTCACGATCGTTTCGATATTGGACGTAAAAGCGAAGTCGTTTTTTTCTTCATTCAGCTGCAAGACAGGAAAGCTCGTGATCCCAATGACGCGAATTCCTTTTAGTTTCAGCAAATCAGCAAGTTGTCCATCCAACTGGTCCAATATAAATCCGCCAAATTGTCCGGGGTACACCAAGTCTTCCGGTTTAATGACACGGAGAATGACATCCTGGACCTTGCCTAATTTGACTGCAGCCTCTGATAATTGTCTGGCCCGTTCAACAGAAAAAAGTGTGACCACTTCCGGATTTAATTTTGTGAGGACTTCTGGCCACTGGGATCTACTTGGCTGGACAATATGGCCAATATTTCCGATCCGGCAGTTACCCTTCTTTAATTCAAATGCTTCATCAATATCAACTGCTACAGCCCGTTCAATTCCATTTTGTTCAATCACCTGGCCGGCAAAAGCACTCCTGCCGATTTGTTTCGTCATATAATAGAGATTAAGGCCGTGTTCACTTGCTGTTAAACTCAGTTTTTTTACATTATGCTCGAGCGTATCCAGATCAATGACATACGTATTCGCCGGGATGATTCCCTCCTGATGGAGTTTAACTGCAGATCTGATCAGCCCTTCATTTCGTTTAAGCGTCATTTCCAAAAACATGGGCTTATTACCCCCTTGATAGTTCTTCCATTACATTTTGTAAAATTCTAATGACTGTATTTGCAGAAGATTTCATAGGGTTGATTCGCGCCCCATGCTGCTTTAATTCAGGTCTGCTTTCCAGAAAACTTCCTGATACCCGATAGATCATCGGAATTAATTCATAACGTGACTCTGCCCCAACTGGATAGGTCGCTGCCCCATATTTGGAGGCAAGCTCAATCACTTTGGCTGCGATCGGTTGTTCGAATTCAACTATCACGTTCTTAGATTGCGAGTTTGTAATGTAAGCTTCTTTTATTCCTTTTATTACCCCATTATTTAAAGAGCGGCATAATTCCTCGACCTGCCCGGTTTGAATGGCGATCATGACTGGGGCAAAAACCAGGCTGCGCAGGAGCTCATGTGCTTCAAAACCTTGCACCTGTCCCCCGCCTGAATAATTTCGCTCGTGTATTCGTTCGATTACATCTTTTCCGCCTAAAATTATCCCAATTCCCTCAGGGCCTAACAGCTTAAATCCGGAAAAGGTTGAAAAATCAGCGCCAAGCTGGGTACCGATTTCTTTTATCTTCATCGCACAATAATTGTCATCCACCACAATCGGTAAGTCAGGCCGTTTTTCTTTTACAAGTGCGATCACATCTTGCAAGTCATAGTCGTCAGTCGGTTGTTGGCGTGAATGCTGGGCGTAAAAAACCTTCGACTCTTTATCACTGTTTAACGTCTCTATTAGAGCAGACTGATCATTAAAGTCAACACGGTTTTGCTTTAATCCCATTAAGCGAAATGTTTCTTTTGTCGTTGTATACATTGGGGCACTATGGACGATACACTGATCACCTGCTTCAACTAAAGCACTGAGAATGACGCGAATCGCTCCTGTGCCACTGCCGCGCACTAAGGCGCACGCTTCTGCCTGAAATGTCTTAGCAAGTACATTTTCAACCCGTGCCGTCATTAACGGCCGCTTATGTTCTGGATGAAGGCCAACATCTCCAATATGAAAGAACTCATTATTCCTGAATTCCCGTGTCACTTCATCCATTAACCGGAATTGAAGCTCCTTCGCTTCTTCAAAAGTCATATCTCTCAAAACTGATTGTTCATACATTGCTTGGCCTTCTTTCTCATCCTGGAAAATTTATTTATCGATAGATTTGAGGATCTACAAGAATGCTAGAAACTTTCTTGGATTGTGAACAAGCATTTTATCAAGAATTTCATTTGTAATCCCCTTTTCAATAAGAGCCGGGATGAAATTTTCAAACAGATGGTTATAGCCATAACCGCCATACCCTTTTAAGTGCGATTTTCTTGTGATGTCACACGAAAGCATTAATTGATCTTCGTATCCGCGTTCAATCAATACCAGCAGGTTATCGACCTTATCTGTATCTTTTCGGTAACTGTTTTTGCCGATTGTGTCAAATTGGATATATGCACCGCTTTTTAAAAGCAGCAGTTGTTCTTCGACAGCTTCGTTTAAATCCTGGTGCCCAAATGATACACGGTTCATGTCTACATGATGTTTTTCGAATATGTCCAGCTGATCTCTTCCCATGGTCCCAATTTCACAATGCGTGCTAATCGGCGCACCTGTCGTTTTATGGGCCAAAATCGACGCTTGAAAAACTTTCTCTTCCGTTTTTGTAATCTCCTCGTAGCTGCTGCCGATTTCAGCAATTAACCCGGCTCTGATAGTTGTTTCATCCATTCCTTCTAAAACTTCACGAATCATGATTTCTGCAAGTTCTTCTTTCGACTTTTCAAACACAAAGGATGGGTACACAGATTCCTTATAGAAGCCGGTAGAAGCAACAATATTTAAATCATGCTTGTGAGCTATTTCACTTAAAGCTTCAGCATCTCTCCCCATTCCGATATTGGATACTTCCACGATCGTATTGCAGCCTGAGTCGATTAACAGCTGGATTTCATGATCCAGTTGAGGAGAGTCTTCCAGCTTCGAATCACGGTCTTTTTCTTGCCTGACCTCTGAAAGATCAAATACAAGATGTTCATGAATCATTGTTTTATGAATCGCTTGAGGATCTACCGGCCCAGTTACGGTTTGGATTTTCATGTGAAATCTCTCCTAACATGAAAGGTAGGGCAACCGAGCCCCTACCTTTCAGTGAATTTAAATTAATTGAAGGAAATATAACAAGTTAAGAACTATACCCGTTAAGATAATCGCTACCGGTCCGGCAGCAAGCTTCATAATCGGACGTCCAAGACCTTCATTTGCAGCATATAAGAGAATATAAATCGTCAGTGATAAACCAACTGCTTCTGGTGCCATCTTCATTGCCGCAAAGGCTCCACCGATGAACAATGCAAGCTCGATCATAGAATTCATCGATGAACGGATATTGTCGGACGATTCCCGTAATGATGGGAAGCGTTGTAGAAAACGACCAATTCCACGAAGAGCGACAATTTCAAGGCAAATCCACACTGCTCCGACGATCGCTGCCAGAATTGGATTCGGCAACAAATAACCAATCGGGAAAACAAAAGTTAATCCGACTACCCCATAAACACCGGTAGCCAGTGCTGTTGTCACAATTAACGGGATGAAGCTGATCCCCCGAATAATATCTGCAATCGCGGCACTTTGTAAAAGATCTCTTTGCTCTTGTCCTGTAGCATCCCATGCTTGTTGAAGGATCGGGCCTGAAACCTCGGAACCCGTCATCAATCCCAAGTTGGCTGCCACCGCTAATAGTGCGCCAATTCCTGCTAAAATAGGGATACCTTTATAAATTCGTTTTGTGCGGGCGTCAAAAATGTTCTCCTCATCAGAGTCAACACTTACTTCCCCTTTGTTTTTAATATCTTTTATAATGGCAAAGCTAACTAATAGAATCATTCCAACCAACATCAAAACAGCGATCTGCATCGTAAATCCGCCGATAGTTGTACCTAACGAAAGACTGTTGCTAGCTTGTGAGATTAATTCCTGTACCTGCGGATTATCTACGCCTGCCTCTTTCAGCGTATTGATTTTCGCTGCAAGATCAGCATCTTTTGGGAACGTAACATTCGCCAACTGGCTGGCTTTTTCTACGCTTGCTTCTGCTTTATCAGTGAAAATACCGCCGACAAGTGGAAGAAGCTGACGGACGATTAGCACGAAAATACCTGAAATAAGTGCTCTGACCCATCCGAATTGATATAAAATCGCGATGATCGGGAATGCGGTAAAGGCTACAAGCACCGGTGTTGAAAGTTCACCCAAGGCGCCAAGCAAATCGACGGGCAATAAAGTAAATACCGCTTGCACACCAGTAAGTCCAAATAAAGCAATTAATCCCCAAACACCACCGAGGCTTGCCGCTACCCACCATCTAGTGGCCATAACACCTAAAATATCAGTCGGCAGGAAAAGTAGCCATGGGTTTAAAAGTTCAAAGGAGACGGCAAAGGACAGTCCAACAGAGACAATAAATCCGATGCTTAAACCAAAGGAGATTGAAGCGAGTTCAGTACGCTTCATTCTGCCTTCCAAAAATTCAGGTAAAATCGGGCGAATTCCATCATGGAATACCGCTTTCCCCAAATGTGAAGCCAAAGCAGTCAAAGCAGTCAGCAGTACGATTACTGCGATTTCAAGAAATGAAGTATTTTGCAAGATATCCATACGTGTTCCTCCTACTCAAGACCGTGTTTTTTAAGCAAACTGTTTATAATTACAGGCACACTTTCCTCAATACCTTCAACAGCCATACCAAAAGCAATCTTTCCGTCGTTTACTAATTTTTGAATTTCCTCAGCATTCGGCTTTTTACCGTTTTTGGCAACAGTCGAGCAATTAGCGTATCCTAAAATTCCGATAGCAACCGAGAGGGCTGCACCGCCACCGCTGTTACATGCACCTAAATAATAATCTGCATCCCCGGCTTTTACTTTTTTAGCGCCTTCAAAATCTGAAGTAACGGTTACTTGAACCTTATCTCCACCAGCTGCTTTTACGGCTCTTTCAGTCACATCTTTTTTAAGTCCTCCAACTACGATTCTTAACATTATTCATTCTCCCTTCCTGTTAATAAACAAAAATATAATGTGATAAATGCTGCTTCAGCATTGATGTCAACATCTCCACTGCTCTCAGACAATAGTTTCTTGGCAAACTCGTAAAAGTCCGGATTCTTCTCAATAACAGTTTCGAGTTCAGCAGCTATCTCTGTTACCGCTTTCTTTTCAGATATTCTCTGTAGAGCTACAGAGATGTGACTGGCGAATGACCCGGCATTTTCCTCGGTAAGCTTCACATCAAGGAACTTTTCGACTTTCTCAAAAATACCTGGTAACTCATGAAAGATATCATCGTTTATTTGGTTTGTGTCATGCAATAGATCAATTCTTTCTTTTAAAGTGGCATCCATGCTGCTTCCCCCTGTTTCACAATGTACTAAAAATTGTATATTACTCGTAAAAATATCTGTATGCTAATCTATACTGATTAATGAAAGTTGATGACAACCACCCCCAAATACATTTTTTTGTATATTTCATCTGAAAAAATTAATACTTAGGAATAAGATTCCCTTTGACTACATCCGCCTGGGTCTCCACTATTCTATCTTTCGAAAGCATATTAATGATGTATTCCATTTTCTGATTATCTTTCTTAATCACACAAACCGCTTCATTCATCTGCTTCTCATATTGAATCGCTAGCGGAGAAGACAGCGGTTGAATATGAAATGACGCCGGGTCAATTTCATCAACATTCCAAATCATCGCATCTATCGTATTTGCTTTTAAATGTTGAAGCAGATGCATATAGTTAAGTTCCAGATAATCTATTTCCAACCCGTTTGCTTCAGCCTGTGTTAAAATTCTTTGGTCTGCTGAAAAACTGTCGATCCCTACCGTCATTCCATCGGAAAGCTGTCTTTTTTCTGCATTGGCAAAAATTACAGCATGTTCTGAAACATAAGTTTTTACGCCAAATTGCAAAGCAATTTTCAGATTATTATCTCTTTTTAATTCCTCCAAAGCAGCGAACTTTGACACAAGGGCGAAATCGTATCTGCCTTGTCTTACCCCATCGAGCCGGATTTCAGATCCTCTCATGAACGCGATATTTAGAGAAAGGCCCAAATGCTCGAGCTCTGACGTAAGACCCGTTGCCAGCCCCTCATACTTTTTGGAATACGGAAGCGGCATAACCCCGGTTATTTGGTTTGCTCCGGCATACAACAATAAATTGGATAGATTCTTTGCTCTTAAAAATGTACCGAGATGGCCTCTTGGTTCGAGGCGTATGCAGTTTTCTTCCTCCAATTTTTTTAATGCCGACTGTATCGTACCGCGGCCAACCTGATATTTCTCGGCGAAATCACCAACCTTTGGCAAGCGTTGATCAATTTCAATAAACAGCAATTCTTCGGCTATCTTTTGTAATATAATGCCTTTTTTCGAATAGAGGCTTTCCTTCATTTGTATCACCATTTTGAGTAATGTACATTTTTTTGTATTTTCATGCTGTTAGCATAACACATGTAGAAAACGGTTTCAATATCTTTTTTGCAAAAACATTTTTTATATACAAAAAATTGTACAATGATATTATTATAGGTGTTGAGACTGATATAAAAAACTAATACTCGATAAAGGGTGGAATTTTATGTACCGGATCGTGTTTTTAGATATTGACGGAACAATATTAGATTCTAAAGGCCAGCTGGATATACATCTTATCAAGACCATTCAGGAGCTTCAGCAACGAGGTGTTTTAGTTGCCCTGGCAACAGGCAGATCTCTGGATGGCGCAATCATTCACGGAGAAAAATTGGGCATCTCGATGTATGTAGTTTATAATGGCGGATACGTTGTTTCCGGGGAAAAGGTTATTCACGATGTGAAAATTCCTGCCCGGCTGGCATATGATCTGTGCAGGAAAACAAACGATTTAAACGAGGTTTATATCCATTTTAGCTACCGTTCTTCCCGCTCGAATCACACCCCGCTTGGAATAGAATATATGCTGCCTGAATCGGAGATCGCTGTTATAGCAGATACAAATCACGATGCCCACCGGTTGGTCCTCTATACAGATCCGCTTCAGCGTGCTGTTTTTCAAAAGCAAATAGACGAAGCTGTGAGCTTTGATGAAGGAGATCGATTGGAGGTGTTTCCGCAAGGCTCAAAATGGACGGGGATTTTGCCGTTAATTAATCAATTGGGAATCTCTGCGAATGAGGTTGTTACAATAGGTAATGGCACAAATGACATTGAAATGCTGGCGGCATCAGGAGTGGGGATTGCAATGAACAATTCTCCGGATTGTGTGAAAGAGAACGCTGATTGGGTAACCGGGGATAACGACAACCATGGTGTTGACGTAGCGTTGCGAAAGGTTTTTAACCTCGATAAAGCATTCATTTCCTAACGTTTTCGGGTTTTTCCATAGACACGTTTATAAGGTTGAAAAATACTTTCCAAAATACCAATAGCCACCACCCGCTGGCTCTTGGTATTTTGTGAATGGAATACTTTAAACCGAATGATATGCAGCAGTTTTATATATTCTTATATCGTCAACGGTTCAATATAAACATTGTATCGCACGTCAACTTTCATGTTTTCCCAATGATCTAACCATTTCTTTTCCGGCATTGGCTTGTCAAACGGTTCCAGTAAAAAGGTTCCCACTCCAAGAGGATCCACCTTTAGCGCTTGCATTTTTTTTATTAATTCCACTGTGTTTTTCTGAAGATATTTTTCAATCTCGCGGTTTAGCTCTTTAAAATCGGAATCGTTATGTATGTTTTTTCTGCCGCGATATTCATCTATTCTCCCCCTTAAATCAACGATAAGATCCATTGAAGAATGATCTTTACTGAATTGGACATCAATTTGGGAGCGCACGTGCCCTAATGAAACGGATAAAGGTAAGATCGGCAGATCATTTATATAGCGATCTTCATCGAGCAGTTGAAAAATCTCTTCTTCCTCTGATGTAGCCATTCCAGCCAATTTGTCATTCCGGAAAAAACCGGTTCCCTCATATTTTAAATCTTTTTTGTCTGCCTTAAAGACCGGCAGCACCGGATCAACAAACGGAGATCTGGCTTCCTTCAAAAATTGATGAACATTTACAATCGTGAATTCGCCTTGATTATCTCTTTCATATCTTTTTAACATTCGATAAAGAAAATAATCAAGGTCCTTCTGCTTTTTCATCTGACTTTTTAAATACTCATCAAAATTGCCTTTAACAATCACTAAATACAGGCGCGGTGACACATCCGGGTCAGCAAGGATCGTATTGATAATAGGCAGGACTTCCTGTTCGGCCAGTTCCTGGCTGAAAAATAACGCGCGCAGCTGGCCAAGCTTTAATTCACGATAATATCTTGAATTAAAATTTTTTCTTCCTTGTTTCAATAAATCGATTTCAAGAGATAACAGGTGCTTCTCTTCTTTGGTTACAGGCGGCACCAATGTACTGACCTTTAGTTTTCCTTGCTCTCCCTTCGTCATCGATAAAAAGGTCACAGGTGCGATTTCCTCGACTATATTGTCTTCCACAAATGGAGAGCACCCCGCAATCATCCCAACGCATAAAAGCGGGAATATGAATAGTGTTTTTTTGAAAAATCCCATCTTCAGGCACGGCTCCCTTTTACTTTTGTAGCAACGAGAAGGAATGTCGGAATTAACAAGAATGTAAATGCACCGAGTAAAACCTGAAGAGTTTGCCAAATATTTAATCCATTTTGAGATTTCCAAAACCAGGTATTGATCGTCAGCATAGCTATCAAAATCATGATACAGCAAGATATAAATCCCTTTCTTGTCGTCGGTTGATCAGTTCTTCCGATCATAATCCGGACAGCCCCGTAACAGCATAATAAAAACAGAGAAATTGCAAAAACAAAATAAAAAATATGTACCGCAATCAAAATGACATCCATTCGTTCAAAAAAGGGCCATTGTAAGTAGCGGAACAGATTGACAACCGGAAACTCGACATGGCCCAAATAATTTGTGCCGAAAAATAGTGAGCTTGCGATGAACAATAATAAATATTCAACAATCGTAATCATATTGGCTGCTGTTAAATATTTCAGCACTTTTTGGCCGGGCGTTAACCAGGGGACCAGGCAAACTAAAAATTCCGGACCTGACAAACATGACCAAACCATTAATATGCCCTGCAAAGGTTCAATTGGCGAATCTGTTGGAATCAAAGGATAGAGATTATGGAGCGCTGTATTTGGTTCAAAGAAAAAGGGAATATACGCAAAAATGAGCCAGAACGTACAGATAAATACAACAATCCCAAAGCGGATCGTCTTCTCCATCCCCTTGGAGGCTACATAACAGCCCGTTAAAAAAATGATAAAAATAAGCCAATTTTTCTTAACGGACGGAAAAATAAATTGTTGGACAATCTCTACGTAGCCAATCGTCAGAACAATGATTTTAAGCAAAATCAAAAATAATCCTATGAATGCAAACACGCGTATTTTCCGTTCACCAAACAGCTGCACAAACCCTTGAAATCCTTTTGCTGCAACATCAGAAGCCAGCCATCTGGACAATATTACAAGGTTCAGCTGTGCTAAAACCCCAATCGCCGCGATTACCCAGATCATATAAGAATTAACCAGATTGCTGGGCAGGATTAAAACAAAATAGAGCATTTGCAAGCGGTTCACTACCGGTAAAATCCAATTGGTGCCAAAAGTGGCTGTTCTATCAGAATACAAAAGTGTTGACACGCTTGATCATCTCCTTCGGCGGTAACGCCATTTTTGGACAGGTTGTAAATGTTCCGGCCGAGTTTTTAACCAGGTTAACGGGGCACGAATGAGGAAGTCTTTCCAATCCTCGAGAAAAAATGGAGCCACCGGTGCGAAATACGGCTGTTTTAGGGATGTCAGTGCATTTAAATGGGCAAGCAGGCAGACTAGTCCGAGTGCAATCCCCAAAATCCCAAATAAATACGAAAAGAACAGAAAGATGAATTGGATAATTGTATTTGCTTTACTGACAAGATAGTTCGGAACTAAAAACGAAGCAATCGCGGATATTCCGACTAATACAATCAATACTTTACTGGCGAAACCCGCTTCTACTGCCGCCTGCCCGATCACAATTCCGCCAATGACACCTAATGTCTGGCCTGTTTTTGTCGGCATTCGCAGGCTTGCTTCTTTAATAATTTCGAGAGTAAGCAGCATCAGAGCCGCTTCCCAAAAAGGCGAAAACGGCAATTTGCTTCTCGATTCCATTAACACAAAAAGAATTTGCAGCGGAATCATCTGATAATGGTGAGTGTTTAATGCTACATACACCGGGATCAGTGTAATCGAAAGAAAAAAACTTACATAGCGGATTAACCGTAAAAAACTGGCGACGATCCATCTATGAATGTAATCCTCCGGAGACTGGAACAGATGAAAAAATGTAATTGGAGCAATCAGGGCAAACGGTGTATTGCCGATCAAGATAACCAATTTCCCTACGCCCAATGAATAAGCACACATATCCGGCCGGTCAGTTTGTTGAAACTGCGGAAATACCGAATGTTCATGATCTTCCATAAAAACGGCTAGGTTAGAAGATTCAAGAATAAGGTCGTAATCAACGTTTGAGACTTTTTCCCGGGCAATAGACAGAACTTTCGGATTGATGATGCCTTCTATATACATAGTGACAACAGTCGTTTTGCTGCGGGTACCGACTATATATTTCTCAGTCTTAAGTGAAGTTAAAGGCAGGCGTCTCCGGATCAAGGTAATATTTTGCTCAAACTGTTCACTGAAGCTGTCTTTCGGTCCATATAATATCGTTTCCGTTTCTGAACTTTCAATCGCACGCCCCAATGGATTTTTCAGCTTGACAGCCAACCACTGTTTCTGTTTAGGATCATGGAGCAAAACGCTCCCCGCCATGAGCTGCGATGCCGCTTCATCCAAAGTATTAAGTTTTGTTGCCTTTGCTGCTGAGATACACTGGTCAACCGATCCACTGGTACAGCTCTTCAGAGGCTGAACAACCGATTCATTAAAGCGCTCCTGGTCGATTAACGTCCTTATGTATACTGTTTCAACCTTTTGAGCATTTGCAGTTTGGAGTTGCACGTTTTCTGCATCAGCCATATTGGAAGTCATTTGTTTTAATGCTTCCAATGTCACCTTTGCATCCTGGTTGTATGGAGGTCCTTTTTTGTCGTTATTTCCATGATGTTTCTTCTTTTTCCAGAACATAGTTACGTCCTCACCAGAAAGATTTATTTCCAGATTTCAAATTCGCTTTTTTTGTAGTATGCATTGTTTTATGGATTTTAACCCTGACAAACGAATAACTTGTAAACTTCCAGAAGCTCATTTGGCCGGGCGTTTTTATTCTAAAAAAAACGTGCACGGAATGGCTTGAATTCCAGTGCACGTTCAAATATTGATCATCCAATCGATAACCATGTTGCTTTATAGTCTGTTGCCTTGATGACTTCTTTACTGCTAATTGATTTCGCAGCCTACTAACTTATCATCAAGCTCCCTTTTCTACTAGTGGGGTTATGCGTTTTGCAATTAATTTATAGCCCTTTGTATTCGGGTGGAATTTATCTTTGTATAAATAGTCATTCACATTTGACTGAAACAAATCGAAGACTGGAACAAAAACAGTTTTATGATATTTATCTAACAATAGGCTTGTTTCGAAATTCCATTGCCTGACTACACGCGTTATCAAATCAGCATTATTCGTGTCGATAAGCGGATTATATAAACCAATGAAAAAAATTGGCGCTTGCGCATTCAGTGTTCTAAGCTCTGTTAAGATTTCCTGTAAATTAACGAGATATTGCTTCCTTAACTCATCCACCGTCTGTGTATTGAAGTTATTTATTGTTTTCCCTTCCTGGAACAAATCATTGGCTCCGATTGTCATAAGGATCACATCTGCTTGCTCTACCTGCCGTTGTACCTTTTTTTGTTTTACTTGTTCCAACCATTGATCAGTACTCGATCCACTTATCGCCAAGTTTTGCAATGTGATCTTATCATTTGAACTTTCCTGCAGATGTTCGATTAAATAGCCTGTGTAACCCTGCCCTTTTGAATCGCCGAATCCTCGTGTCAGAGAGTCTCCAATCGCTAAAATATGTTTTCCATCCTCGTCTGCGGTTACCTCCGGCATATCCATACTAACTGACTCCTTTTCAGGATTTTGGATGGTCAAGCCAAAGCCGAACAGCAACAGGAGCAGACATATTCCTGAAAGCAGGGATACAGCTTGGATTAAATTCTTCCTCACCCAGATCGCCCCCTTTTCATTCTGCAAATAAAATACCCCTTCAGGCGGCAAGTAAACAAGCTTGAAGGGGTAAGTATGATAGATTGTTAATGACATCGTTGCAGGCACAGGTTCGGATCACTTGATAGTAGATTGGTTTTCGATTTTTCGAAAAAATATCCCATTCATTTTTCTTATTTCAAATTCTCCGTATTTCTCAGCTGCTTTGATTATTCCTCTCGCTGTCCCTGGAAGAAGATCATCACGTATTTGAGTAACTCTAACAGTGAAATTAGAGCAGCTGCAACATATGTTAAAGCGGCAGCATTTAACACCTTATTCACACCGCGTTCCTCATCGTTATAAATCATTCCTTCTGCGAGCATCAGCGTTTTCGCACGTGAGCTGGCGTTGAACTCAACTGGAAGGGTGATTAATTGGAACGCTACAACTGCGGAGAAAAAGAGAATTCCGAGCCCAATTAAGGATAGATTTTGAAATAAAAACCCACCTATTAATAAAAAAGGAGCGGCACCGGAAGTTAAATTGACAACTGGAAACATGCGATGGCGCAAAACTAAAGCTCCATAAGCTTCTTTATGTTGAATAGCATGACCAACCTCATGGGCGGCCACGGATACAGAAGCGATTGAGTTTCCATAGTAGACGCGCTCGGACAAACGAACGACACGGCTGCGCGGATCATAATGATCTGATAGTGTCCCCCGAACGACTTCAATCCGCACGTCATAAAGACCGTTCCGATCAAGAATCCTTCTTGCGACGTCAGCTCCGGTTAAATTTTGCTCTCGTCCCAACCTGTGACCATTTATTAAAGTTTCCTTTTACTCTAAACTGGGCCCACACTGAAACTGCAAATGCTATCAGAATGAGAAAATCCATTGGATGAAAAAACATCATTTATTCCTCCCCTTTTTGATTATCTATCTCATATAAAAAGGCTTTTACCGCTATTGGTAAAAGCCATAAATAAAGACCTCTACCCCATGAAACATAAGATAAAGGTCTTGCTAACAACGTTAAGCTGCCAACAAAGCCGAGAGTCAAAACTCTGTAATGACGACTTTGCTGTAAAAGCTACTCCCCTTTAGGAGAAAATATTCGAGTTATTGTCTAAATTATATGAAATGCTGAATACTATGTCAAATGATTAGCTATAATCGTTTGAGTCAAGCATTTGTTGGCGGAATTTATTTCCACCTAAAACGTGTAAGCGGATTCATG
>NZ_PGVC01000072.1:0-24512 GCF_002860225.1 Bacillus sp. V33-4 | reverse complement strand
GCCACAACGGCATGTTAGGGACTTTCACCCATTAGAGCGAAGCGCTGCCAAGCGCACAAAAGAAGCATGAACTACTCTTCATGCTTGCTCAAAATTTTTTTCATTTTCCGTGAAAATTCGCGGCGCGGTATGAGTACACTATGTCCGCACCCTTCACATTTAATCCGGATATCCATGCCGAGTCTAATAATTTTCCAGCGGTTCGTTCCGCAAGGATGAGGCTTTTTCATTTCTACCACATCATTTAGGCCAAACTCCTTGAGCTCCATAAATATCCCCCTATTCTTTTCCTAACTGCTTTCGCTTATTTAGCTCTTCTTCGTGTCGGGAATACATAACAAGACGAGGATACGGCACATCCATCCCGTGTTCATCGAGACAAATTTTTATATCCTTTCTCAGCATCCTCGCCACACCAAAATGCCGCATCGGCAAAGTTTCAGCGACAACTCTTAACACGACTTCTGAAGCGTTTAGTGTATGCACTCCTAACAGTTCCGGCGGGTTGACGAGATCTTCATACTTCGCGGGCAAAGTTTCGAGCAGATCTGAAATAATTTTTTCAGCCCGTTCGATATCCCCTTCATAGGCAATTGATACATCGACAATGGCTATGCTGTTATGGAGCGAAAAATTAGTCACTTCAGTAATGCTTCCATTCGGCAAAATATGGAGTTCACCTGTCCAGTTTTTGATTTTCGTCGTTCTCAGGCCGATTTCTTCAACCGTTCCCTCAAATTGGCCAACTCTCACATGGTCGCCCACCGAAAACTGGTCTTCAAAAATAATAAAAAATCCGGTTATAACGTCGCGAACGAGATTCTGTGCACCAAAACCAATCGCTAAACCGGCAATTCCTGCTCCGGCCAATATACCCGTTATGTTAATCGTCAAAGTCGATAAAATCATGATAAAAGCAATGAAATATACTACATATGAAAGAATATTTTCAAGCAGTTTCATTAAAGTCGCTTCCCGGCGCTCGGATATTCTCAGTGGAGATCGGGTGCGTACTTTGAAAATATTTCGTATCGCCAATCTACCAATTCGGATGACAACTCCTGTTAATAAAATGATCGCAAGAATTTTTAAAAAGCCTTGCCCCATTAATATCCAAAATTCATCACTTAAGATTTTCTCTAAAAATTCATTAAGTTCTTTCTTCATAAAACACCTGCTTATCATAAAATCACTGATTCTTAACACCGTTCCTGTAACGCAAATAATATCGATACTATGGTTGGCAATTGAGTCTTGATTTATTTTAACAAGATTCTTGGGAACTTTGTAGTTTCAGCCATTATCTGAGTCAAAAACGCTTTCTGCATAGGTATTTTTCATTATCTATAAATTTTTTCTATGCCCTTTTACCCTGTTTATCGATTTCTCATTACAGGTATGTATACGTAACATACTTTTTCCGTATACTGTTACTACTTACCCGAGAAGGAGTGGAACGAATGAATCTAAGATCCAATATGTTTGAGAAAAGAGGAGGCACAGCGAGAATTCTTCATGATGAACAGCTGGCAGCCATGAAGCTTGCAAATGAGGTTTCAGCACTGATGCCTGCATTGAAAAGCCGCCCAATTGTTCTAGTCTGTATAGGTACAGATCGTTCTACTGGTGATTCATTAGGTCCACTTGTCGGTACCTTGCTTGAAGAAAAAAACATTGCTCCTTTTCATGTGTACGGAACTTTGGAAGATCCGATCCATGCTGTAAATTTAGAAGAAAAATTACGCGAAATTGAAGAAAAGCACTTCCACCCTTTTATTATTGGCGTTGATGCGTGTCTAGGCCGGTTGAAAAGTGTTGGTATCATCCAGATCGGTGACGGACCCGTTAAACCGGGGGCAGGCGTTAACAAAGAGCTTCCCCCAGTCGGAGATATTCATATTACTGGAATCGTGAACGTTAGCGGATTTATGGAGTTTTTTGTGTTGCAAAATACTCGTCTTAATTTGGTATTGAAAATGGCAAAAACGATCGCTGAAGGAATTTATGCGGCCAGCCTATCATTTGATCGCAAGCAGGCCTGGCACCAATTAAATTTGAAAGTGGAACAAGAGCATACTCTGTAATATTCGAGAGCTGCTCTTTACAGGAATCGCTCATATCCGTACAGGATAGTGACAAGAATTCCTGTAATAAGGATACCCGGAAGCAGGTTTGCGACGCGTATTTTTGTGATACCAGTGAGATTCAGACCAATTGCAAAAATCATGATTCCCCCGGTAGCAGTCATCTCAAGGATAAAACTGTCCATTAATGCCTCCGGAACAAAACGATTAATTTGCGTTGCGAACAACGCAATCATTCCTTCATAGATCATGACAGGAAAAGCGGAAAATAATACTCCCATTCCTAATGTAGTTGTTAAAATGAGCGCAGTAAACCCGTCGATAATTGATTTTGTATATAAGACATCATGGTCACCACGGATGCCGCTGTCCAATGCTCCAATAATTGCCATTGCACCGATTACAAAAATGAGTGTAGCCGTGACAAACCCTTGGGAAATACTGCCGCCATTCGCATCTGAACCGACCTTTTTTTCCAGCCATCCTCCAAGTGAATTCAATTTTGCTTCCAAATCTATCAATTCTCCGATTACTGCCCCGAGTACGAGACTTAAAATAACAACAAGAAAATTAGCACTTTTAAAGCCCATTTGCAGGCCCAGTACAATAACTGCAAGTCCAATCCCGTGCATAACCGTTGCTTTTATTCTCTCGGGAATGCGGTGAAGCAGCTTTCCTAATAAAGATCCAATTATAATTAACAAGCCATTGACGAGTGTCCCCAATAAAAACATTTAACTCACCTTTGTCATTTATTTCGTTTTGCGAAAAGCCGAATAATATTAAACTATCATGATGAAGATGCTTTTCCCAGTCTTTTTTTCTATAGATTTTTGACAATCTATGAATCTCAAAAAAAAATAAACCATCAATCGATGGCTTATAATGTTGAATCCCCGTCATCCAATAACTCAAGAATTCTTTCTAAATCTTCTTTCGAAAAAAATTCTATCTCAATTTTACCTTTGTTTTTTGACTGTTTAATATTGACAGTGGTTCCAAAGCGATCCCGGAGAAAAGATTCGCGGTCGCGAATAAAAATATCTTTTTCAACTTTAGGCTTTTTTGTTTCACGTGAAACATGTTCATTCAGTTGTTGAATAAGTTGTTCAAGCTGGCGGACATTCAAATTTTCTTTGATTGTCTTTTCTACAACGGCAAGCAGTTTTACTTTATGGCGCAATCCCAATAAAGCACGGCCATGTCCCATCGATATTTTTCCGTCCGAAATCAGTTCTTGTATTTTGGGTGGAAGTGACAACAGGCGCACGTGGTTGGCTATATGCGGCCGACTTTTGCCAAGCCGTTTCGCCAGTTCTTCCTGGGTCAGTCCAAGCTTCTTCATCAGCATTTGATAAGCTGCCGCTTCTTCAATGGGTGATAAATCCTCCCGTTGAAGATTTTCGAGGACAGCCAGTTCCATCATTTGCTGTTCAGTTAAGTCGCGGACAACAACCGGGATTTTCTCAAGCTTTGCTTCTTTTGCTGCTCGAAAACGCCTCTCTCCAACAACAATTTCATAGCCTTTTATTGTTTTCCTGACGATAATTGGCTGCAGGATCCCGTGTTCAAGAATCGACTGTTTCAACTCGTCGATTGCTTCTTGTTGAAATATTTTTCTTGGCTGATATGGGTTCGGGCGAATTTCTGTAAGATTAATTTCCTGCACGATCTCTTCATTGTCTGCTTCGATGTTAGCAAAAAACGCATTTAATCCTTTACCAAGACCTTTAGCCATTTGCAGCCACTTCCTTTGCCAAATCTAAATACACTTCAGCTCCACGTGATTTAGGATCATAGATGATGATTGGCTCTCCATGGCTGGGAGCCTCACTAAGGCGGACGTTTCTTGGAATAATGGTTTTATAAACTTTGTCCTGGAAATATTTTTTCACTTCTTCAATTACTTGAATACCCAAATTGGTACGGGCATCAAGCATCGTTAACAAGACACCTTCGATTTTCAGATCATGGTTAAGATGTTTCTGGACAAGACGAACTGTGTTTAAGAGCTGGCTTAGTCCTTCCAACGCGTAATATTCACACTGAACCGGGATTAATACGGAATCAGATGCTGTTAAAGCATTAATGGTCAATAATCCAAGCGATGGAGGGCAATCAATAATAATATAATCAAAATTGCCTTTCACTTCTTCGAGAGCACGCTTTAAGCGGACTTCTCTCGAAATAGTCGGAACGAGCTCAATTTCAGCCCCTGCCAGCTGGATTGTAGCAGGAATTGCATATAAATTTTCAACTGAAGTTGGTTTAATCGCTTTGATTGCTTCTACATCGTCTACTAAAACATCATAAATACATTGTTCGACATCTGCTTTTTCAATTCCGATCCCGCTTGTTGCATTTCCTTGAGGATCGATGTCAACCAAAAGTACTTTTTTTCCTATGTATGCTAAGCAGGCGCCTAGATTAACAGAAGTAGTCGTTTTGCCGACTCCCCCTTTTTGATTCGCGATCGCAATGATTTTGCCCACGATGTCACCTACCTTTACTTCCAATAATTAAAACTTCACTATCAAAAAATAAATCTCCTTATATGACAGCAAGCGAAAAAAGGGTTTCGTTCCCTTTTATGATCAGAACAAAAAGCCCATGAATATCGTATATTTGCAATCATGTATTCTATTTTATCATGAAAAAGTGACGAGCATAGTTTTTTTCGCAAAATTGTACGAGCAGAAAATTGGTAAAAGAAAAAAGAGAAGCTTTTGTGAGCCTCTCTTTTTTGGTGAAAACTAAAGTTCATAACGATTATTTTTTCTTCGGTATGATGATCGTAAACTGATAAAAATCTTCGTGTTCTTCTTCTTTTGCATCAAGATTGATGCCGCTGTCGGTCACCATTGATAAAGATTGGCGAATTGTGTTGACGGCAATGCGCATATCTTTGCTGAATGCTTTCCTTTTCGGCTGCGGTTTTTTTTCTGTCATATCAAGCAGCTTTAAGACGCGTTCTTCTGTTTGTTTCACGTTTAAATTTTTATCTATAATTTCAGACAGTAATTTTAATTGTTTTTCAGGCTGCTTAAGCGGAATAAGCGATCGTGCATGACGTTCAGTAATTATTTTATTTAAAAGAGCATCCTGTACTTCCTGGGGAAGCTTAAGAAGGCGGAGCTTATTCGCAACTGTTGATTGTCCTTTTCCTAATCGCTGTGCGAGCGCTTCCTGAGTTAAATTATGCAATTCCAGAAGTTTTCCATATGCTACAGCTTCTTCGATTGGTGAAAGCTCTTCGCGCTGCAAGTTTTCAATCAGAGCGACCGAAGCAGTTTCTTTATCGCTTAGATTCTTTATGATGGCGGGAACTTCCTCCCAGCCAAGCTTTTTCATTGCCCGCCAGCGGCGTTCACCCGCAATGATTTCAAACTGGCCTTGCTCATATTCCCTTATAACAATTGGTTGAATAACACCATGCGTATGGATCGTTCTTGCTAACTCTTCGATTTTTTCATCGACAAAAACAGTTCGGGGTTGAAAGCGGTTCGGAACAATCCGGTCAATGGGAACTTTCTTTATCTCCTCGACTTGATTGCGTTCAACTTGTTCGTCCGCCTGTTCTATGTCAATATGTTCTCCCTTTTCGCCTAGGCCAAAAAGGCGTGAAAAATTAGGCTTCATCACCCTGCACCACCTTTACGAAACTCCCTAATACATATTCTTCATGAAAATGACAATTTCCTGCTAGTATAGTTCCCTTTAAACAAATTATGCCACATTACGAGGAAAAAGTAACTCTATTCTATTGGAGTTTTGTTTGGTGTCCCTGGTTTCCTCGGATACTTCTTCGGGGTCTGCTTTTCTTTGCTGATAATTAGAATATTTCGTTCGCTTCCTTCAACAGGCAGCATAAAGGAATGGACTTCCTTGAGCTTTCCTCCCAAAATATCAAGCGCTTTTTGACCAGCTTCGAGCTCATCGTTGGCACTTGCTGCTTTCATCGCAATAAAAGTTCCGCCAACTTTAACGAGTGGTAAACAGAGCTCGCTTAAGACAGACAGTCTGGCAACAGCTCTTGCCATTACAATATCATAGGCTTCACGATGCTCACTATTCTGTCCGAATGTTTCAGCACGATCATGGATAAAACGAACATCTGCCAAATTTAGCATCTCAGCAAGATGTTCCAAAAAAGTAATCCGTTTGTTTAATGAATCGACAATCGTTACATTTAGATGCGGAAAAACGATTTTTATCGGAATACTTGGAAATCCCGCGCCTGCTCCTACATCACAAATTTTCAGCGGTTCGTTGAAATCCATGTAGAAAGAAGCTGAAATGGAATCAAAAAAATGCTTCAAATAAACTTCCTGCTTATCTGTAATCGCGGTCAAATTCATTTTTTCATTCCATTCAACAAGCACTTGATAATATTTTTCATATTGGTCAAGCTGGTCTTGAGAAAGGTTAACCCCTTTCTCAGCCAGCATTTTTTGAAATTGGTCTGTATTCATGTCAGCGTCCCCTTATATCTATCATTCATTGGAAACCCGGGCGATACGTCCTTGTTGGATATAGACAAGCAAAATAGATATATCTGCAGGATTGACGCCTGAAATCCGAGAGGCTTGAGCAATCGATAACGGCCTTACTTCTTTTAATTTCTGCCGTGCTTCGGTAGCCAAACCTGTTATAGCATCATAGTCAATATTTTCGGGGATTTTCTTGTTTTCCATTTTCTTTAAGCGATCGACTTGCTGAAGTGACTTTTCAATATAGCCTTCATACTTTATTTGAATTTCAACCTGTTCAGTTATATCAAAATCAAGCTCGACATTGCTTGGCGCAAGCTGATCAATCTCGCTATAGGTCATTTCAGGGCGCTTTAGCAGGTCAGAGGCACGAATGCCATCTTTTAATTCGCTTCCCCCGTGGGAGCGGATTAATTCCTGAACTTGTTCATTAGGTTTCAGGATAATCGACTGGAGTCGTTTCTTTTCTGCTTCGATTGCCGCTTTCTTGCGGTTAAACTGCTCATACCGTTCTTGTGTAATTAAGCCAATTTTATATCCGATCTCCGTCAACCGGAGGTCAGCGTTATCGTGGCGGAGCAGCAAGCGGTATTCTGCTCTCGAAGTTAACAGTCTATATGGTTCATTTGTTCCTTTTGTAACCAGATCATCAATCAAAACTCCGATATATGCATCTGACCGGCTTAAAATAACTTCTTCTTCCCCGAGCGCATTTCTCGCAGCATTAATACCGGCCATTAATCCTTGCCCTGCTGCTTCTTCATAACCTGAAGTTCCGTTAATTTGGCCTGCTGTATACAAGTTTTTGATAAGCTTTGTTTCCAATGTCGGCCAGAGCTGAGTAGGTACAATTGAATCATATTCAATCGCATATCCAGGGCGCATCATTTGCACATTTTCCAAACCAGGAATCGTCTTCAGGATTTGAGCCTGCACGTCTTCAGGCAAGCTTGTTGATAAACCTTGAACATAAACTTCTTGAGTGTTTCTGCCTTCCGGTTCCAGGAATATTTGATGACGCGGCTTGTCGTTAAAACGAACGACCTTATCTTCGATGGAAGGGCAATAACGCGGACCTGTGCCTTTTATCATTCCTGAATACATCGGTGAACGATGCAAGTTATTGTCAATCAACTGGTGTGTGTGCTCATTCGTATAAGTTAGCCAGCATGGAAGCTGATCGGTAATATACTTCGTAGTCTCATAAGAAAATGCGCGCGGAGTATCATCTCCCGGCTGAATTTCCGTTTTGCTGTAATCAATTGAATGACTGTTTACCCGCGGAGGTGTCCCCGTTTTAAACCGGACTAAATCAAAGCCAAGCTTCTCAAGATGCTCGGAAAGCTTGATCGATGGCTGCTGATTATTCGGACCACTTGAATATTTCAATTCGCCAAGGATGATTTCGCCGCGTAAAAATGTTCCCGTTGTAATGACAACCGTTTTAGCACGGTAGATCGCGCCTGTTTTTGTGATAATCCCCTTACAAACTCCATCTTCTACAATTAGTTCCTCAACCATTCCTTGAACCAGGGTCATATTCTTTTCATTTTCAATTGTTTTCTTCATTTCTTGCTGATACATGAATTTGTCAGCCTGGGCACGGAGAGCCCGTACGGCTGGACCTTTCCCGGTATTCAGCATTCTCATTTGAACATAAGTTTTATCGATATTTTTGCCCATTTCGCCGCCAAGAGCATCAATTTCGCGGACCACAATTCCTTTAGCAGGGCCGCCGACCGATGGGTTACACGGCATAAAGGCCACCATATCGAGATTGATCGTAATCATTAAGGTTTTCGCACCCATGCGTGCGGCAGCAAGTCCTGCTTCACTGCCTGCATGACCGGCACCAATTACGATAACATCATATTTACCAGCTTCGTATGGCATTTTCGCTGCCTCCTTATTTGTTTATTTTATTCACTTTTTTTCGTATCCTTATAGCCCTCAAATACAGGAACAAACTGTTTTTTAATTGCTTCCGCTGAACGAAACGAACCACGGTTGCTGCCACCAGGGCCAGCCTCTACCTTATTTGCCTAAACAAAATTGAGAGAACAATTGATCGATCAAGCTTTCATGTACGCTGTCACCAATAATTTCACCCAACTGTTCCCATGCTCTTGTTAAGTCGATTTGGACGATATCGATTGGAGTTCCCATTTCGACTCCTTCAATCGCTTCTTCAATCGAATGGAGAGATTGGCCGAGCAGAGCAATATGGCGGGTGTTGGACACATATGTCATATCCCCCGCTTCAATCGAGCCGGCAAAGAAAAGGGAGGAAATCGCCTCTTCCAAATCGTCGACACCTTCATCCTCCAGCAAAGATGTCGTAACGATCTTATGATCATTTGCAAGCTCTTTAATCCTGTCCATATCGATTTTCTGAGGCAGATCCGTTTTATTAATGATCACAATAACATCCATGCCTTCAACTGCTTTGAATATATTTTCATCTTCTGCGGTTAGTTGATCAGAGAAATTCACAACGAGCAGAATTAAATCAGCTTCTTTTAACACTTGGCGGGACCGTTCCACACCAATCTTCTCGACAATATCCTCTGTCTCCCGAATCCCGGCTGTATCGAGCAGCCGCAGCGGCACACCCCTGACATTGACATATTCCTCAATGACATCTCTTGTTGTCCCTGGTATATCGGTAACAATTGCTTTATTTTCATGGACAAGACTGTTCAACAACGAAGACTTCCCGACATTTGGGCGGCCAACGATAACGGTTGAGATGCCTTCCCTTAAAATTTTCCCTTGTTGTGACGTTTGCAGCAGCTTTTGTAGTTCGTCGCGAATATATTGTGCCTTATCCAAAAGCATCACATGGGTCATTTCTTCCACATCGTCGTACTCGGGATAATCTATATTAACTTCCACATGGGCGAGTATCTCCAATATTTCCTGGCGAAGCTTTCTAATCAGCTTCGAAAGCCGCCCCTCCATCTGGCCGAGAGCGACGTTCATTGCCCTGTCCGTTTTGGCACGAATTAAATCCATAACAGCTTCAGCCTGTGACAAATCGATTCGTCCATTAAGAAAGGCCCGCTTTGTAAATTCCCCCGGTTCTGCCAAGCGTGCCCCACTAGTTAAGGCAAGCTGCAAAACCCGATTCACAGAAACGAGACCGCCATGACAATTAATTTCTATTACATCTTCTCTTGTAAATGTTTTAGGACCTCTCATTACAGTGACCATTACTTCCTCTGCAACTTCTTGCGTTTTTGGATCGATAATATGGCCGTAATGGATTGTATGGGAGGCTGCATCAATAATGCGCTTTCCGCCTGGGCTGCGGAATAATTGATCAGTGATCTCGAACGCCTGCTCACCGCTGAGCCGAACAATGGCAATCGCGCCTTCTCCCATCGGGGTCGAAATAGCCGCTATTGTATCAAACTCCATACATCCTCACCCCTTTTCGATAAAACTATATATTAAAAACTGTTTGGTACACTATTTGTCCCAAAGCAACTCATCATTTACCTTTATAACCAATTCTTAAGAATAAATTTCATAAAGCAATTCTTTAACTGAAAAACGAACGGTCATTTAACATTAAGATAATATTATTCGCTTCCTACGGCATACTCCTGTTTATTTAGACAACGTCATTCGTTTTTCGGTTTAGCTTATTACATTGTGAAATTTACTCCTTAAAATAACTAATATACGACAGGCTTTATTTCAAATACAAAAATCTGATGTTTACAGCCGAAAATGTTATCCACAAATTACGATGGACCATCCTTTATTTTAACTTATCCACATGTGAATAACAATAAAACGAGACATAAATCGATTCCTGCTTAAAAATACCAGAAATCGAATTCCTAAACACAAAAAACTCCCGGACCCGGGAGTTCTTAATGGTTACCTTTTTGTTACACTCTGTTTTTCTTGAGTTACAGGAGAGATAACAATATGACGATGCGGTTCGTTGCCGTCAGAAAAAGTTCTGATCCGGTTGTTATTGACTAACGCTGTGTGAATGACTTTCCGTTCATAAGAAGGCATTGGCTCCAAGGCAACATTTTGGCCGGTTCTTAAAGCTTTTTGAGCAAGCCGTTCTGCCAATTGAATCAATGTTTCATTTCTTCTGGTTCGATAGTCTTCAGCGTCAAGCAGGACTGTTAAATATTGATCCGAAAAGCGATTGATAACCAGCTGCGTTAAATATTGTAGTGAATTCAGAGTCTGGCCTCTTTTTCCAATTAACAAAGCAATTTTTTCACCTGATAATATAAACTGGATTTGTTTGCCTTCTCGTATCACTTCGATCTCGATCGCAGCACCCATCTTTTTGCTCACATCAATTAAAAAGGTTTTTGCCTCTTCAATAGGATCAATTTTTACTGTCGCCTTAACAATCGCAGGACGCGACCAAAAAAATCCGAAGACTCCTTTTTTTCCTTCATCCATGATCGTAATATCTATGCGGTCTTTTGAAGTATTTAACTGAGCTAAAGCTGATTCGACTGCTTCGTTGACTGTACGTCCAGTAGCAGTAACTTGTTTCACTTTTTCGCTCCTCCCGCTTTACCGGTCGCAGGAACTTTTTTAAGGTCCGGACCTTTAATAAAATAAGTTTGAACAATCATAAAAATATTACCAACTACCCAATATAGCGATAAAGCTGCCGGAAAGTTAATTGCAAAAACAATGATCATAACAGGCATGATCCAAAGCATCATCGCCATTTGCGGATTTTGGCCTTCCGTACCCGCCATCATTATTTTTTGTTGGATGAATGTAGTCACACCTGCTACTAAAGGCAAAATGTAGTACGGATCTGGTGCGCCGAGGTCAAACCATAAGAAATTGTGCTCCGCGATCTCCCTTGTCCGGGAAATGGCATGATAAAATCCAATTAAAATCGGCATTTGAATGACCAACGGGAAACAGCCTGCCAGAGGATTAACTCCATGTGCCTGAAACAACGCCATTGTTTCCTGCTGGAGTTTTTGCTGAGTTTTTTGATCCTTTGAGCTGTATTTTTCACGCAGCTTTTGCATCTCAGGTTGCAAAGCCTGCATCGCTTTTGAACTTCTTGTTTGTTTGATCATTAACGGAAGAATCGCCAAACGTATGATTAAAGTAACGAGGATAATCGACATCCCATAGCTTCCGCCGGCAAATTCAGCCATTTTGACAATTAACATTGAGAGCGGATATACAATAAATTCATTCCAAAAGCCTGTGCTTTCAGATGTAATCGGTTGGTTATATTCCGTACAGCCTGTTAAAAGCGCCGTAAGCGCAATCAAACCGGCAAAAAGAAGTATTCGTTTTTTCAACCGTTTTTTCCTCCTAACTGCGCATTATGATAAGCAATATATATTAAGAAAAGCTTTAGCACCAAGGAAACAAGCTTAAAGCCGCTTGCTCCATGATCACAAAGAAGATCTTTGCCTTTTCAAGCAATTGACATAATTTCCGACAATCTGAGCGCTAAAGCTTAACTTGAAACGTATCAAATGGGGAACTTGGGTAATCAAGGACCTTATGCATGTCCCTTTTATGAATCCAAATGTATTCTATCATCTTTTAAGAGGAAATGCCTTTAAAAGGCGGAAAATATTCACTGAAAAAAATTTTATCGTTTTTCATTATAGCCAGCACGGGAGTTTTTCAATACCTTCGCAAGTTTTAACACATGGGTTAAGCTTTTCTTAATTTCATAAAGTTCCATTTCCGAAGTTGGCTTGCGTGCAATAATAACATAATCGTTGCTGCCGAGTATTTCGTCCTGAAACTCTTGAAAAGACTGGCGGATATACCTTTTTACTCGGTTTCTTGTCACCGCGTTGCCAATTTTTTTGCTTACAGATAATCCAATTCGAAAATAAGGTTGTTCAGGTTTTTTCAGCACATAGACAATAAATTGCCGATTGGCAACAGATTTTCCTTTCTGGAAAACTTCCTGAAACTCTTTATTTTTTTTAATGCGAAATTCTTTTTTCATGGTTAAACACCTTCAATCGTAAATGGATCACTACAGCAACGGCAAAAGCGCTTTAAAGTAAAACTTCATTCGATCGGCGAAGACTACAGCCCGCGCTAATCGAATGAAAGCTTTTCTTTTATGAGAAAAAAGACCACTGACGTTTCAGTGGCCTAAGCAGATAATACTTTTCTTCCCTTCCGGCGGCGGCGCGCAAGGACTTTTCGTCCATTTGCTGAGCTCATGCGACTGCGGAATCCGTGAACTTTGCTATGTTTACGTTTATTTGGTTGATAAGTTCTTTTCATTATATGACACCTCCCTGAGGAATGCTGTAAAAGACAGTCTTTCTAATTATATAGACCTTCCCTGAAAATTGTCAACTACCCGGCAAACAAATCTTTTTTTCCTTGTCCTATCGAAGAATTTTTTCCTGGTTATTTTTTAACAAACAAAACGCATATGAATATTATTTCCACAAAATAAAAATTTTCATGTTAGTCCACATCCTGCCACATTGTGGATAAAATTCGACAGCTTTTTTATTATCCACAGCACATACTGACAGCTTTTTCACACTATCTTCCGTTGTGGACAATTTTTCTGCACAGGATGTTCCTCTTGTGGATAAAGCTTTAAAAAGCATTGCACCTATTAGGATTATTTGATATTATATTTGTGTTTTCACTCTGAATAAGCGAATGTTGATAATTGTATTATCCACAGGTTGTGGATAATATGTGGACAGGTTATTAAGCGGGTCTGTAAAACTTTGTCCACAGCTAGTGGATATTGTCGAATAACCTCTTTTATTCCTTATTATATATTTTTCCACATCCATAATTTCGTATATTTATAGAATTACGCAATTGTACAGTCTGTACAACCATTCATATTCACAAAATTCAAAAGAGAAGGAGGGATATTCGTTGGAAAATATTGCGGACCTCTGGAACAACGCTCTCGCCAATATTGAAAAAAAAATCAGTAAACCAAGCTTTGATACATGGCTTAAGTCGACGAAAGCCCATTCCCTGCAAGGGGATACATTGACGATAACCGCTCCAAATGAATTTGCCCGTGATTGGCTTGAAGAGCGTTATTCCCAACTGATCTCCGGGATCCTATATGAAATTACCGGAGAAGAGCTCGGGGTTAAGTTTATTATTCCGCAAAATCAAAATGACGCAGAAATAGACTCGCCTCTTCCCCAGAGAAGAACGCTTAAAGATGAAGATCCACCCGAGCTTCCGCAAAATATGCTAAACCCGAAATATACATTTGACACATTTGTAATTGGATCTGGAAACCGATTTGCACATGCTGCCTCACTTGCTGTAGCAGAGGCACCTGCCAAAGCGTATAATCCGCTTTTTATCTATGGTGGAGTGGGACTTGGGAAAACGCATTTAATGCATGCAATCGGCCATTATGTTATCGACCATAATCCGTCAGCTAAGGTCGTTTATTTATCTTCTGAAAAATTTACAAACGAATTTATCAACTCGATCCGGGATAATAAAGCTGTTGATTTTCGCAATAAATACCGAAATGTTGATGTACTGCTGATTGATGATATTCAATTTTTAGCAGGAAAAGAACAAACCCAGGAAGAGTTTTTCCATACTTTTAATACTCTCCATGAAGAAAGCAAACAAATTGTTATCTCAAGTGACCGGCCGCCAAAGGAAATACCTACGCTTGAGGACAGACTGCGTTCAAGGTTCGAATGGGGATTGATTACAGATATTACTCCCCCCGATCTCGAAACGCGGATCGCGATTTTGCGAAAGAAAGCAAAAGCAGAAGGACTTGATATTCCGAACGAAGTTATGCTTTATATCGCCAATCAAATAGATTCGAATATACGGGAACTAGAAGGTGCGCTGATCCGGGTTGTTGCGTATTCATCGCTCATTAACAAAGATATTAATGCGGATCTCGCTGCTGAAGCATTAAAAGATATTATTCCAAGCTCAAAACCGAAAGTAATTACGATTCAGGAGATACAGCGGATTGTCGGTGAACATTACAGTGTAAGGCTTGAAGATTTCAAAGCGAAGAAAAGGACTAAATCTGTCGCATTCCCCAGACAGATTGCCATGTACTTGTCGAGGGAATTGACCGATTTCTCTCTTCCTAAAATAGGCGAAGAGTTTGGCGGAAGAGATCATACAACCGTTATCCATGCTCATGAAAAAATTTCAAAGCTTGTCCAAACAGATGCTACATTGCAGAATCAGATTAAAGAAATCAATAAAATGCTGAAAATTTAACCACAGCAGAAACGGGAAATTGTGCATAACTTTTGCTTGTTTACACACAGTCTGTCCACATGTGGATAGACTGTATTTCCTTAATAATATTGAGTTATCCACATAATCACAGGCCCTACTAGTACTTCTACTAGTTTTTTAATTAAAAATTATATATTTTTTAGAGCTCGAAAATAGCTAAAAACGGAGGATAAAAAAATGCGCTTTATCATTCAACGCGACCGGCTCCTTCAGAGTGTCCAGGACGTTATGAAAGCAGTCACATCGAGGACAACGATTCCGATTTTAACAGGAATAAAAATCGTGGCAACAGAGGATGGAGTAACATTAACAGGCAGTGATTCAGATATTTCAATAGAATCATTTATTCCGCATGAGGAAGCGGGAAATGAGAATGTTGAGATTAAACAGACTGGGGCCATCGTTCTTCAAGCCCGCTTCTTCAGTGAAATTGTCAAGAAGCTGCCAACTGCTTCAGTTGAAATTGAAGTGCAAAACCATTTGCAGACTATCATTCGCTCCGGAAAGTCAGAGTTTAACCTTAATGGACTAGATGCAGAAGAATATCCACACCTTCCACAAATTGAGGAAGAAAATATTTTGCGAATTCCTACTGATCTGTTAAAAACAATGATACGCCAAACCATTTTCGCAGTGTCCACCTCAGAAACACGGCCGGTGTTGACAGGTGTAAACTGGAGAGTCGAAAATAATGAACTTACCTGTATTGCAACAGACAGCCATCGTCTTGCATTAAGAAAAGCAAAAGTTGATGCGGAAAACAACGGCAATTACAATGTTGTCATTCCAGGGAAAAGCTTGAACGAGTTAAGCAAAATTTTAGACGACCATAACGAACCGATCGAGATCGTCATTACTGAAAACCAGGTTTTGTTTAAAGCAAAACATCTATTGTTTTTTTCGAGATTGCTCGAAGGAAACTATCCGGATACTTCCCGGTTAATTCCTGATGAAAGCAAAACAGATGTAGTGATAAATACAAAGGATTTTTTGCAAGCAATTGACCGTGCAGCGCTGCTTGCCAGAGATGGCAGAAATAACGTAGTCAAATTTTCTACTTTAGAAAGCAGCTACGTTGAGATTTCTTCCAACACGCCTGAAATCGGGAACGTCGTTGAAGAAGTTCAAACGCAAACGATAGAGGGAGAAGAATTGAAAATCTCCTTTAGTGCAAAATACATGATGGATGCTCTTAAAGCTCTGGAAGGAACAGAAATTAAAGTCAGCTTTACTGGAGCGATGCGGCCATTTTTCATTCGTCCGATCAACGATGAATCGATTCTGCAGCTGATCCTCCCCGTCAGAACATATTAATTTTATTAAACGGCCCGAAAGATTTATTCTTTCGGGTATCTTTTTTTCTCCGGCCGGAATAGACATTAATGGTTGAGTAAAAAATGAAAATACAGATATAATATTACTTTTCTTTGTCTATTGTTCTGTTTTTTAGTAAAATAAAGTATTAGATACTAATTACGAAAGAGTGACGTGATGGCAAACCAAATTAAAATTGATACGGACTATATTACGTTAAGTCAATTTTTAAAGTTAGCTGAAGTGATCCAAACCGGCGGAATGGCGAAATGGTTTTTAAGTGAGCATGCAGTATATGTGAATGGTGAATTAGACCAGCGGAGAGGCCGGAAATTGCGTAATGGGGATGAAATCCATATTCCAAATGTCGGTGATTTTATCGTTACGCATTAACTAAAGGATGAAGCGTTCATGCATATAGAGCAATTGTTTTTAAAGAATTACCGCAATTATGAAGACTTGGAGGCTCACTTTGAAAATAAAGTGAACGTGATTCTTGGTGAAAATGCCCAAGGAAAGACAAATGTGATGGAATCGATTTACGTTTTAGCGATGGCTAAATCGCATCGGACGTCAAATGATAAAGAACTTATTCGCTGGGACGAAGATTATGCTAAAATAGAAGGTAGGATAAAAAAAAATCATGGATCCCTGCCGATTCAGTTGGTCGTTTCAAAAAAAGGAAAAAAAGCCAAAGTAAACCATATTGAGCAGCGGAAATTAAGCCAATATGTTGGGAATATGAATGTTGTCATGTTCGCGCCTGAAGATCTCCATTTAGTCAAAGGGAGCCCTCAAGTAAGGCGTCGTTTTATTGATATGGAGATCGGCCAGGTGTCTCCTGTTTATTTACATGAGGTTGGACAATTTTTAAAAATTCTCCAGCAGCGAAATCATTATTTAAAGCTTTTACAAACAAGGAAACAAACAGATGAAACGATGCTGGACATTTTAACCGAGCAATTTATTGAAATGGCAGTCCGGATTATTCATAAGAGATTCGCATATACGAGAATGCTTGAAGAGTGGGCACAGCCGATTCATGCAGGGATATCAAGAAATTTAGAATCCTTGAAGATTATGTATAAGCCCTCGGTTGAAGTATCAGAAGGACAGGATTTGTCGAAAATGGTAACAGCCTTTGAAGAAAAGTTTGTTAAAATAAAGAAAAGAGAAATTGAACGGGGAGTTTCACTGTTTGGACCTCACCGGGACGATTTGCTTTTTTTTGTTAATGACCGCGATGTCCAAACTTTCGGTTCTCAAGGGCAGCAAAGAACGACAGCTTTATCGGTCAAACTGGCGGAAATTGAATTGATTCATTCGGAAATTGGTGAATATCCAATTCTTTTGTTGGATGATGTGTTATCGGAATTGGATGATTATCGCCAATCTCATTTGTTGAATACGATTCAAGGAAAAGTCCAGACTTTTGTGACAACAACAAGCGTTGAAGGAATTGACCATCAGACGTTAAAAGAAGCTTCCACCTACAAAGTAGAAGCCGGAGTAATAAATCGGGTTCAATGAGGTGAGAAAAATATGTACCTTCATGTCGGTGAAGATATTCTTGTCAGAACAAAAGACATCATCGCAATATTGGATAAAGAGAGCATTAATTCCCCCGATATGGGAGAATTTCTTCAACAAAAAGGCGAAAATGTCATGAATCTTTCCAAAGGTCCATTTAAATCAATCGTGATAACGGATGAAAGGATTTACTACTCCCCTCTTGCCTCCGGAACGCTGAAGAAACGCTCTCAAAAATTATCAGTCCACGAATTTTAAAATAACAGATTGGCCCTTGTTGAAACGGGTTGATTTTATAAATAGATAAGTGAAATTGTAGGAATGCAAATGGAAAGTGTAGGTGATCGATGTGGCTATGGAACAAAAGGCAGTGCAAGAACAAGCATATGATGAGAACCAAATACAAGTATTAGAAGGTCTTGAAGCCGTTCGCAAACGGCCAGGCATGTACATCGGGTCAACAAGTCAAAAGGGGCTTCACCATCTTGTATGGGAAATCGTTGATAATAGTATTGATGAAGCATTAGCCGGTTATTGTACAGAAATTAATGTCACTATCGAAACAGATAATAGCATTACTGTTGTAGATAACGGTCGGGGTATTCCAGTCGGAATTCATGAAAAAATGGGAAGGCCTGCAGTCGAGGTAATTATGACCGTTCTTCATGCCGGGGGAAAATTCGGCGGCGGCGGCTATAAGGTTTCAGGAGGGCTGCATGGTGTAGGTGCATCTGTCGTTAACGCCCTGTCTACCGTTCTCGAGGTGTTTGTCCATCGCGACGGAAAAATTCATTACCAAAAATTTGAACGCGGCGCTGTACACGACGAGTTAAAAGTAATTGACGAAACTGATCGAACCGGTACGACCGTTCATTTTAAGCCGGATCCCCAGATTTTTACCGAAACGCTTGAATATGACTATGACACGCTTGCAAACCGTCTTCGCGAGCTTGCCTTTTTAAACAGGGGGCTTACGATTACGATTGAAGACAAACGCGCTGAAAATAAAAGAAACGAGTATTTTTATGAAGGCGGAATAAAGTCTTATGTGGAACATTTAAACCGAACAAAAGAAGTGCTTCATGAAGAGCCAATCTACATTGAAGGAGAAAAAGACGGGATTACCATTGAAGTTTCCCTCCAGTATAATGATGGCTATACGAGCAATATTTATTCATTTGCCAATAATATTCATACGTATGAAGGCGGCACGCATGAATCCGGCTTCAAAACGGCCTTAACAAGAGTGATAAATGACTATGCCAGAAAACAAAATGTATTTAAGGACAATGATGATAACCTTTCCGGTGAAGATGTGAGAGAAGGCATCACCGCGATTGTTTCTGTTAAGCATCCCGATCCACAATTCGAGGGCCAGACAAAAACAAAGCTAGGAAATTCAGAAGTACGAGCTGTAACCGATACAACATTTGCCGATCATTTCGGGTCCTTTTTATTAGAAAACCCGTCGGTAGCACGAAAAATTGTTGAAAAAGGTTTAATGGCTGCACGGGCGAGGCTTGCAGCTAAAAAGGCAAGAGAGCTGACACGAAGGAAAAGTGCTCTGGAAGTCTCAAGTCTTCCTGGTAAATTGGCGGATTGTTCGTCAAAGGATCCTGCGATTAGTGAGCTGTACATTGTTGAGGGTGACTCTGCGGGAGGATCAGCAAAACAAGGGAGGGATCGCCACTTCCAGGCGATTTTGCCGCTGCGTGGAAAGATTTTGAACGTAGAAAAGGCACGGCTCGATAAGATTCTCTCCAACAATGAAGTGAGAGCAATCATTACGGCGATCGGGACCGGAATAGGAGAAGATTTTGATATTTCAAAAGCCCGTTACCATAAAGTTGTGATTATGACAGATGCCGATGTTGATGGCGCCCATATCAGAACCTTATTATTGACGTTTTTCTATCGATATATGAGACAAATTCTTGAAGCTGGCTATATTTATATTGCTCAGCCGCCCCTTTATAAAATTCAGCAGGGCAAGCGAGTTGAGTATGTTTATAATGATCGTCAACTTGATGCAGTTTTAGAAAACATGCCAGGCCAGCCTAAGCCGGGTATTCAGCGCTATAAAGGTCTTGGAGAAATGAATGCTGACCAGCTTTGGGAAACAACAATGGATCCTTCAGTACGGACTTTGCTGCAAGTGAATCTTGAGGATGCAATTGAAGCTGATGAAACGTTCGAAATACTCATGGGTGATAAAGTTGAACCACGGCGAAATTTTATTGAAGAAAATGCCGTTTATGTTAAAAATTTAGATATTTAAGACTTAGTTTAAATGAAGTTCAGATTGTCGGGACCCGTTTTGCAGTGCTAGCTCATGGGATGCCAGCTAACAACGGGTCGGCACTCCCCTTTTCATGGTTTTAACAGTATAGAACGATCACCAGGATAGATGGACAAATCGTCTATCCTGCTTTTAATCTTTACCGATTTTTTGTGGCAATCTGAGTAAATTTCACAACTGTAAATAAGCTAAATCGAAAAACGAATGAAGTTGTCTAAATACAGCAGCATGCTGTAGGACGAAGCATATTATCTTAATTTTAAATAATTGTTCGTTGTTCAATTACAGAATTGTTTTATGAAATACATTCAATCTATATAAACTCAGGGATATTTATTAGTCAAGATGTCCCCGGTTGTTTTAAAAAGGAGGCTTCCGCAAATGGCTGAGACGCCTAATCCCAGTATTAAAGAAATAAATATTAGCCAGGAAATGCGTACATCTTTTTTAGATTACGCAATGAGTGTTATCGTTTCCCGTGCCCTTCCTGATGTTCGTGACGGATTAAAGCCAGTCCATCGCCGTATTCTTTACGCCATGCACGATCTCGGCATGCACTCGGATAAACCGTATAAAAAATCAGCCCGTATTGTCGGAGACGTTCTCGGTAAGTATCACCCTCATGGTGACTCATCCGTGTATGACGCAATGGTCAGGATGGCTCAGGATTTCAACTACCGATATATGCTTGTAGATGGACATGGTAACTTTGGGTCTGTAGATGGTGATTCCGCTGCCGCGATGCGTTACACGGAAGCAAGAATGTCTAAGATTTCAATGGAATTGCTGCGGGATATTAATAAAGACACAATTGATTATCAAGATAACTACGATGGTTCAGAAAGAGAACCGGTCGTTCTTCCTTCGCGTTTCCCGAACTTATTAATCAATGGTACTTCCGGAATTGCAGTTGGAATGGCAACAAATATTCCCCCTCACCAGCTAGGTGAAATCATTGACGGTGTCCTTGCCTTAACTAAGGACGAGGATATTACGATCCAAGAGTTGATGGAGTTTATTCCGGGTCCGGATTTCCCTACGGCCGGACTCATATTGGGCCGGAGTGGTATCCGAAAAGCATATGAAACAGGGAGAGGCTCAATCACTCTCCGGGCAAAGGTAGAAATTGAACAAAAAGCAAATGGCAAGGAAGTTATAATTGTCAACGAAATTCCTTACCAGGTGAATAAGGCAAGATTAATTGAAAAAATTGCCGAGCTTGTCCGCGATAAAAGGATTGATGGCATTACAGATCTGCGTGATGAGTCAGACAGAAATGGAATGCGGATTGTCATGGAAGTCCGCAGAGACGCCAATGCAAATGTATTGCTTAATAATTTATACAAGCAAACTGCCCTGCAAACGAGCTTTGGTATCAACCTATTGGCCCTTGTCGACGGTCAGCCGAAAGTATTAAATTTAAAGCAAGCTCTTTCACATTACTTAGACCATCAAAAAGTGGTTATACGAAGAAGAACCGAGTTCGAACTTCGTAAAGCAGAGGCGCGTGCTCATATTTTAGAGGGCTTGCGGATCGCGCTTGATCACCTTGATGAAGTAATCAACCTAATCAGGAGCTCGCAAACGGCAGAAGCAGCTCGTACGGGCCTGATGGAAAGCTTTGATTTATCAGAAAAACAGGCACAGGCGATTTTAGATATGCGTCTGCAGCGTTTAACCGGTTTGGAAAGAGAAAAAATAGAAGAAGAATATAATGGGCTTGTTCAGCTTATTGCTGAATTAAAAGCTGTTCTCGGCGATGAAGAAAAAGTGCTTGAAATTATCCGTGAAGAATTAACGGAAATTAAAGAGCGTTTTAACGATAAACGCCGTACGGAAATTGTTTCAGGCGGAATTGAGTTTATTGAAGATGAAGACCTCATTCCCCAGGAGAATATTGTTGTAACAATTACGCATAATGGTTATGTAAAGCGCCTTCCTGTATCTACTTACCGGTCGCAAAAACGGGGTGGCCGGGGAATACAAGGAATGGGAACGAATGAAGATGATTTTGTAGAGCATCTAATTTCGACATCGACTCACGATACATTGCTGTTCTTTACAAATAAAGGTAAAGTATATCGTGCAAAAGGATATGAAATACCCGAATTCAGCCGGACAGCGAAAGGGATTCCAATCATAAACCTGCTTGGAGTCGATAAGGGAGAATGGGTAAATGCGATTATCCCGGTTGCAGAGTTTGTCGATGACTGGTTCTTATTTTTCACAACAAAAGAAGGTATATCGAAACGTTCTCCGTTAACTTCATTTGCCCATATCCGAAATAACGGTTTGATTGCTTTGAATCTTCGTGAAGGCGATGAGCTAATTTCCGTTCGCTTGACCGATGGAAGCAAAGAGATCATCATCGGGACGAAAAAAGGCATGTTGATTCGTTTCCCTGAAACAGATGTTCGCTCGATGGGCAGAACCGCAACAGGAGTAAAAGGAATCAACATCGATAAAGATGATGAAGTTGTTGGGATGGAAGTGCTTGAAGAGAAAAGCCAAATTTTGATCGTTACGAAAAATGGTTACGGAAAGCGAACTCCTGCTGAAGAGTATCGTGTTCAAGGTAGAGGCGGCAAAGGGATAAAAACATGCAATGTAACAGAGAAAAATGGAAACCTCGTATCAATGAAGGCTGTTACAGGTGAAGAAGATCTCATGTTGATCACTACATCAGGTGTTCTGATCCGTATCGATGTAAACGGCATTTCAACGATGGGCCGGAACACGCAAGGAGTCAAGCTTATTCGGTTAGAAGGAAATGAAAATGATTTTGTTGCAACAGTAGCAAAAGTTGAAAAGGAAGAAGAAAAAGCTGCTGTTGAAGAAGATACTGAGATTCTAGATGATAATATCGACGTTGTTGCAACGTCAGAAGAGAAAGATTCAGAATAATTAATTGGGAGGGACACATTTTGTGTTCCTCTTTTTTGGGAAAATAAAGTAAAATAGAAATAAAAAAAAGAATTTTTAATCCGGGGTGGGAAAACGGTGCGCGTAAAAATAGAAGAATTAAAAGAAGGCTGCATTCTTTCAACAGATGTTTTTAGCAGGACAAACCGTCCGGTGTTAGCAAAAAAAACAATCTTGACAGAACAGTTGATCGAAATCTTAAAGATCTATTTGATTAAGGATGTTGTTGTCGAAAGAATTCTCGCTACTGGCAAGCCGTTTATCCCAGCTGGGATAGTGGAAGATGAGGAAGGTCAGCATAGCCCAAACATATTGAGTGAAGAGAACGGTCCATCCCTCAATCAATTATATTTAAATGCAGTCCAGGAATACAAAAAAGAATATATCTCCTGGCAATCAGGAATGCCGATAAAGATAGCACGAGTCCGGGAAATCCTCTTGCCGCTGCTCGATGCTGCCGAGAAAAGTATTGCCGATATATTTAATCTTCATCACTTCTCTATGAAGAATGAATACCTTTACCAGCATTCGATCGCAGTCGGCATCCTGTCTGGATTTATTGCGAAACGAATGAATTATGATAAAGGGGATATTATTCAAGTCGCTTTGGCTGGCTTTTTGGCTGATTGCGGGATGGCAAAACTCAGCACGAAAATTATTAATAAACAAACTTCTTTAACTGTTGAAGAATTTGAAGATATCAAAGAACATCCTAACCTTAGCTATAAAATGGTTCAGAATGTCCCACTTTTAAGAGAAGCCACAAAGCTGGCTATTGTCCAACATCATGAACGATTGGATGGAAGCGGATATCCTTTCGGAGAAAAAGAAGATAAAATCCATCCTTTCGCAAAAATCATTGGATTGGCCGATACTTTTCATGCAATGACATCGGAACGGTTTTATAAGCGAAAGCTTTCGCCGTTTAAAGTGCTGGAAATGATCTCCGAGGATCAATTTGGAAAGTTCGATTTAAAAGTTTTGAAAGCATTAAGTTCCGGCTTTATGAATTTCTCAACAGGAAGCAAGATTAAGCTCTCTAATGGCCAGCAGGCAGAAATTTTATTTATCGAAGAGACAGCACCAACCCGGCCATTAATAAGAATTTTGGAAACGGATGAAATTATCCACCTAAGCAAGCACAGGCAGGTTTTCATAGAAGAAATCGTTACATCGGCTGAGTAATATGACTTAGCCGATTTTTTTTGTGTAAGAAACTTATTAAACCTAAAGTGAACAACAAAACGGCAGCAAAGCAATTCCTTAATTGAAAAACGAACAGTTATTTAAAATTAAGAAGTATATTTGTTTTATACGACATACTCCTGTATATCCAGACAACTACATTCGTTTTTCGGTTTAGCTTATTACATTGTGAAATTGACTCAAGTAAAAAATAAAAAGTTCACAAATACCCTTGCCACAAACATAATAGGCTGGTATAATCATTCAAGTCAGCAATAATAACTAATGCTAAATAATTTATCTTAGAAAAATTGTTGACATAAGATTGTTAAAATGGTATATTAATAAAGTCGCCTCGCGGCGGTAAATGAATTTATTGCTCTTTGAAAACTGAACAAGCAAGCAAAAACGTCAACGTTAAGTTTATTTTTA